>NZ_JAPMIW010000029.1:0-26162 GCF_033088395.1 Sporosarcina sp. GW1-11
GTCTCGCCAGTCAGTAGAATGAAAATTCGATTAGCTCGAGTTTCATTTGCTGGCATCAATTAAGATACTCATTTTGTTTATGTCACCGACAGAGTCGATGCACAAACGTTTATTTCGTTAACGTTTTGCTGTTCAGTTTTCAAGGTTCGTGTTTTGCGCTTCTTGTAAAAGCGACTTCTCTAATATAGCATCTTTCTCTCTCACTCGTCAAGCACTTTTTAAAAATTCTTTTTTCGGAGTGATGTACGCTTTGTGTTGAGAACATATCTCCCAAGCGACATTTACTATAATAGCATGCGCCTATTTAATATGTCAACAACTTTCTTAATAAAATTATAGAGCGTTCAGAAGAACCGCTCTACATCTTCTAATACTCCCTTGCTATGCGGTATTCTCTATGAAACAGAAACTCATTCTTAGATTTTACATTAGTAGTCTCAATCAGTCTTTTATCAATTAAGTACTCAATAAAAAACTCTAAGTCAGATGAATACAAAGACAATTCGTCTTGTTCATGCAACTCTTGAATAGTCCAAGAACTTTTTCGACTTAAAATTTCAAGCAAATGTTCAGAAGCTTCGTTCGTATAATTATGAATGAAAAATTCACTTGCAAGGAAAACCAAATCTAATCGCTTCTCAAGCTCCTCTTCACTGCCAATCAATTCATCATATAATTTATAAACGGCATGATCTATCTTTTTCATTTGGGACCATACGGTGTTTTCAGGCAATGTATTGTGTTTAATAGCGACCATCCTTGCTAGATGATGTAGTGAAGTAATTGCATATAGATTGGAATCCATATACTGTTTTCTTTCAAAGTGAATTTTCCCTTCATTATAAGCGCGAATCATTTTAGCTAATTCCATACCCATTTTAATACCCTTGCCGAATAATGGTTCTTCAGATAACCTTTGCTTCAGTCGCTCTGCATACTCATCACGGTCAAAATAGATCTTCCCTAAAATTAACCAATCAATAATTTTCTTATTTGTTCCAACTAGCAACCAATGTAGTAATTGCTGCTCACTAATGATATGCATAGCTGCTTTTCGTTGGCCATCTGAATAGTGTTTTGTTTGAATACGTACATCATTATTTGAAGTAATGATCAATAAAATTTCATCGAATGTATCGGTAATCGGATCGTCTTCTCTTTGGTTTCCGATTAGAAGTACACTAAGTGTCTCTGACAAACTAGCTCTTTCCTGGTATACCGGCCGTAGCATTTGTTCCACTTTCTCGCCTCCCAGTCTATTCTTAACGCCTCGAATACTCTATTTCGACGAATTTCACATAAAATCCTTTAATTTAAAGGGAGATTGTACTGCATTTTTTTCATAATATGATATATTAGTTGAGGATAGTGCATAGGAGGATATAATAGATGAAACCTTATAAAAATAAAATAAATCGCATTCGTTCATTCGCCCTGTCTCTCATTTTCATCGGGGTTGTCATTATGTACATCGGAATCTTCTTCCGTTCCAATGAAATCGTGATGTTGATTTTCATGTTCCTAGGCATGATAGCAATTATAGGAAGTACGGTTGTTTACGCTTGGATCGGTACATTATCTACACGAGCCGTACGAATTAAATGTCCAAACTGTGGAAAGCACACGAAAATGCTTGGACGAGTAGATATGTGTGGACATTGCCGTGAACCGTTGACGTTAGATCCAGAATTGGAAGGTAAAGAATTCGACGTTGCCTACAATAAAAACAAAAAATCATAACAAGAATCAGCTAAATAAAAAAGAGTGTAACCCTCAAGGGCTACACTCTTTTTTATTGTACTTTTGTTTTTTGATTTGCCGCACAAACTGGGCACGTACCATACACTTCTAATCGATGTGAATTCACTTTAAAACCAGTTACATGCGCTGCTAGACGTTCCACTTCTTCTAAACCAGGATGATGAAAATCTACAATCTTTCCACAATCATCACAAATAATATGGTAGTGATCATGAGTCACGAAATCAAAACGACTCGATGCATCGCCGTACGTCAACTCTTTTACAAGTCCCGCATTTTGAAACACACGTAAATTATTATAGACTGTCGCTACACTCATGTTAGGAAAATCGGCTTCAAGTGCTTTATAGATTTCATCAGCTGTCGGATGGGATTGAGAAGTGATTAAATACTCCAGAATCGCATGTCGCTGTGGAGTAATCCGCACACCACTTTCTTTTAACGTTACAAGCGCGTCTTTCAAAAATACTCCAGACATCGTAATGCACCTCACTTCATAAAGATTACTTCTTTATAATCATTATAATTAGTGTACTCAATTAAGAGGTGCATTGTCAACTTTTCTGCTAATGATCAACATACTTCATAATTGTAAAATGATTAGTAACCTTTAGATAAATCGACTTTGTTCACAAGTTCTTTGTCTCCCGCAAGCCATTTTGCCAAGTTCGTTTCCATTATACCGAGAGAACGCTTAATATATTGGTCAGATAAACTGGACATATGCGGCGATACCGTACAGTTCGGGAGTTCCCAAAGTAGGCTAGAGTCAGCTAAAGGTTCCGTCTCAAACACATCTAGCACCGCATGACGGATTTCGTTGTTTTGCAATGCATCAATGATGATTTGCTCTTTAACTGCATCTCCTCTCCCAACATTGATAAAGATAGCTGAATTTTTCATCGCCTCAAAGTGCTCGGGTTGATAAATCCATCTTGTATCAGGCGTGCTCGGCAAAACAGATATCACGTAATCCACTTCAGGCAATTTCCCCATAATTTCAGGGAAAGATATCGTTTCATTCATTGACGCACATTTACGTCCTGAGCGATTACAACCAATTGTATGTACATTAAAAGCTTGTAAAAGTCTGCCGATTTCACCACCAATCTCGCCTGTACCGACGACTAATGCCGTGGATCCGTTCACTTCACCAGGTATTGCATCTAATTTCCAGCGCTTTTCTACCTGTCTTTGATAAATACCAGGTAATCCCCGCTCAAGCGATAGTAAATGGGCAAGTACTGATTCCGCCAACGGCATTTTATGAACACCACGAGAATTCGTGACGATTACGCCTTTTTCTTGCAAAGCTTCTAACGGAAGTGTATCCACACCTACCGCCGCCAACATGACCCATTTTAATGCATTCGCACGCGCTATTATTTCTGGTGTCAAATCCTCCCCTTCTGTCGCAATCACATCTACATCTTCCAATGAAACTTCTTCAATAGAAGTCGTATACATAAATTCAACATGTGGATACTGCTCAGTAATTTTTTCTCTGAATGACGTTTTCACTCTAAACGTAAATAATACCTTCATAGCCGCTCCCCCTATTTAGTTAATTCTCGAAGTGTCATAAGCGCGTTTTCCACATGGCCTTTTACACGAACTTTCCGCCACTCCTTTACAACTATACCTCTCGGATCAATTAAAAACGTTGATCGTTCAATGCCCATATACTCTTTACCAAAGTTTTTCTTCAACTTCCATACACCATATTGCTCAGCTACCGCATGGTCTTCATCGACTAGTAGCGAAAATGGCAATCCATGCTTTTCTATGAATTTCTGATGCGATGCTTCATGATCGGGACTGACTCCTAAAATTACCGCGTCTAATTCTTCAAAATCTTTCATTGCATCACGGAAATCACAAGCCTCTGTCGTACATCCTGGTGTTGAGTCTTTCGGATAAAAGTACAACACTACATACTTTTCTCCTTTAAACTGTTCTAATGAAACAACTTCACCTTTCTCGTTATTTAAAGTGAACAATGGTGCTTGTAGACCTTCTAACGTCTCCATTATAAAACCCCCTATATATTTTCAACTTGTTATATCTTTCGATTGACTCCTTTCTTATCGTAGCTGAAATTATTGAATTTTTCAATTTGCCGCATCATGACGCTGAAGGTGGAGACTTGCTACGAATTAGTGCTAAAATGAAAAGCGTATAATTGATTTGGAGGAATTACAAATGAACCGAAAAAATTCAGAAGCAATCTACGCAGAAGCATGTGAACATATCGTAGGTGGAGTTAACAGTCCTGCACGCAGCTACAAAGCGGTTGGCGGTGGAGCACCTACTGTTATGGAACGTGCACGAGGTGCTTATTTTTATGATGTGGATGGTAATCGCTATATTGACTACTTAGGAGCGTATGGTCCGATTATTACAGGTCACGCACATCCCCATATTACAAAAGCTATCACGACAGCAGCAGAAAACGGGGTTTTATACGGAACACCTACGCGTCACGAAGTCCAGTTCGCGAAAATGTTGAAGGACGCTATTCCCGGAATGGATAAAGTACGTTTCGTGAACTCGGGAACGGAAGCCGTTATGACGACAATCCGCGTTGCAAGAGCATATACTGGCCGTACAAAGATTATGAAATTTGCAGGTTGTTACCACGGACACTCCGATTTAGTATTAGTCGCAGCTGGTTCAGGTCCTGCGCAACTCGGAACTCCAGACTCAGCAGGTGTTCCGTCTTCAATCGCAAATGAAGTCATTACAATTCCTTTCAATGATCCGGAGAGCTATAAAGTAGCGATGGACAAATGGGGTGACGAACTAGCTTGTATTCTAATCGAACCAATCGTTGGGAACTTCGGAATCGTAGAGCCTAACGAAGGCTTTTTAGAACTAGTTCATGAGTTGGCGGGAGCAAAGGGTGTACTCACTGTATATGATGAAGTAATTACCGCATTCCGCTTCCATTATGGTGCTGCGCAGACATTGCTTGGACTTCAACCAGACCTCACTGCTTTCGGTAAGATCATTGGTGGCGGTTTGCCTATCGGTGCGTATGGTGGCAAAAAAGAGATTATGTCACAAGTAGCACCACTTGGTCCTGCGTATCAAGCGGGGACAATGGCAGGAAATCCAGCATCTATGATAGCCGGGATTGCTTGCTTAGAAGTCTTACAAGAGCCAGGTGTTTACGATGAAATGGCTCGCCTCGGTAGTTTATTGGAGGATGGCATTTTACAGCTAGCAAAGAAACACGGCATTGACATGACGATCAATCGTTTAGGCGGTGCGTTGACGTTATTCTTCACTGATGTCACTGTAGAAAATTATTTACAAGCGGAAGCGACAGACGGCGAACTGTTTGCACGTTTCTTTAAAGAAATGTTGAAAAACGGTATTAATCTTGCACCTTCTAAGTATGAAGCTTGGTTCTTAACTACTGCACATACAGATAAAGATATCGAAGAAACTTTAGAAGCTGTAGATCGTTCCTTTAAAGTATTAGCGCAAAACGTAGATTGACCCCCTTACAACAATATTGTAAAGTAGCAAAAAAGAGATTTTTAAGGAAAGGAATTACCCAATGAAACTTGGTGCCCGCGTCTTAAAGACGGGTATTGCGATTGTATTTGCACTGTTTCTTGCAAATTTACTTGAGTTACCTACCGCAGTATTTGCAGGAATCGCAGCTATTTTTGCAATCCAGCCAACTATTTACAGATCCTATTTAACAATAGTCGAACAACTACAAGGTAACTTAATCGGTGCCGTAGTAGCAGTTGTCTTTACGCTAATTTTTGGTCCGCAATTAGTTATTGTTGGATTAGCTGCAGTCATCGTCATGATTATCATGTTGAAACTCGGCCTTGAGAAGTCTATTTCACTGGCACTTGTAACGATGATTGCTGTAATGGAAGTAAAAGGCGATGACTTCTTAACCTTTGCTTTACTGCGTGTCGCCACGATCCTTGTCGGTGTACTAGCAGCTTTCCTAGTAAATTTAGTATTCATGCCACCAAAATACGAAACAAAACTATTTCAAGCGATTCATCAAGCACAAGACGAAATCATTCGTTGGACGCGTCTAGCTGGTCGTCAAGCTTCTGAGCACTCTGCTACGAAAAAATCTTTAAGCAAAGTAAAAGAACGACTTACACAAATTGATCAACTATACTTATTATTTAAAGAAGAACGTAGTTATATTAAAAAAATTTCTGCTACTAAAGCAAGACGGCTCGTTGTGTATCGACAAATGATCACAACTACTCGTAGTAGTTACGATGTATTGAAAAGACTACATCAATTTGAAAATGAACTCATTAATCTGCCGGAACACTTCCGTATGATGATTCAAGAGCGTCTAGAGGCGTTACTCGTTTATCATGAGCAATTGCATTTAAAATTCGTCGGAAAGTTAAAAGCTGATCACGATGAAAATGGACTGCAAAGTGAATTTATTCAACGACAAGAAGTGATGGAGATTTTCGCAAAGGAAATCGCCTTAACAAAAGAGGAAGAGGAATTTTCAGCCTACCATTTACTTCACGTCCTTTCTTCTATTCTAAACTACGAAGAACAACTGGAACATTTAGATACGCTCATTATTTCTTATCAATCCCGATTCGAAGATGAGGACAATGCGTTAGAAGATGAATTCTTTTAAAAAAGTGGCGATGGATAAAAGTCCATCGCCACTTTTTATTATCCGCCTAGTTCTTGACGATTGAATAGCCCGGCATATATACCGTCTTTTCTTATCAATTCTTGATGCGTACCCGATTCTTTCAGTTCTCCATGATCAATTACATAAATGCAATCTGCGTGAGTAATTGTGGAAAGTCGATGCGCAACAATCAACGTCGTACGTTCATTCGCTAAACGATCAAGCGACTCTTGAATAAGTGCTTCACTTTCCAAATCAAGTGAGGAAGTCGCTTCATCCAAAATTAACAGGGCTGGGTTCTTCAAAAATACACGTGCAATCGCAATACGTTGCTTTTGCCCACCTGATAACTTCACGCCCCGCTCCCCGACTCGCGTATCATAACCTTCAGACAGCGTCTCAATGAAATCGTGCGCATTCGCTGCTTTAGCTGCCGCAATAACTTCCTCATCAGTTGCATCAGGCTTACCAATCAAAATATTACTTTTTACCGAGTCGCTAAATAAAATGGAATCTTGCAGTACCATGCCAATCTGATCACGCAACGACTTCACTTGTATATCTCGGATATCCTGTCCATCTACTCGAATTGCTCCTGCAGTAACATCATAGAAACGAGGAATCAAACTGATTATTGTCGACTTACCGCCTCCACTCATTCCAACAAGCGCTACGGTTTCCCCAGGACGAATGGTTAAGCTAATATTTTTCAACACTTCTTCTTCCTCATAAGCAAAGCTCACCTGGTCGAATTGGATTTCACCATCGATTGGTGGAAGTTGCTTAGCGTTTTCCTTATCCACTACATCATATTTCTCATTCATCAAATCCAACACCCGATCCATTGAAGCGAACGACTGCGTCAATGATGTTGAAGAATTGACTAATCGACGCAATGGTGAATACAAGCGTTCAATGAATGCGATAAACGCAACCATCGTTCCTACAGATAACGAGCCGTTGACTACTTGATAGCCCGCATAACCGATAACAAGTAACGGAGCGACATCGGTAATCGTATTCACAACAGCGAATGCTTTTGCGTTCCAACGGGTATGGTCAAGCGCACGATCTAAGAAATTATTATTCACTTCATCAAAGCGTTCTTGTTCTTTTTCCTCAATCGCAAAGCTTTTAATAATACTGACTCCCGCCACACGTTCATGCAAATAACTTTGAACATCTGCAAGTGCTTGGGATCTTTTTCTCGTCAATTTACGTAACTTCCCGAAGAAATGTTTAACACTGAATGCGTAAAATGGAAAAGCGATTAATGTTACGAGTGTCAGCTGCACATCAAGCGTTAGCATAATCGCAATCGCAATGATGATCGTTGCTATATCCAGCCAAACATTCATAAGCCCAATCATCACGAAGTTTTTCGTTTGCTCTACGTCATTGATGACTCGAGATATCACTTCACCAGCGCGTGTATTGGAATAAAAGCGTAAGCCTAGCTTCTGCAAATGGCTATAAAGCGACTGACGTATATCAAACAAAATTTTATTACTAACATACTGTGCGTAATATTGGCGATAATACTCAACGGGTGGACGTATCAAGAAGAATACAACAATCGTCCCGCCTAACCAATAAAATAAGTACTTCGTTTTATCTGAATCGGACATAGTCGGTGAACCGATAATGTCGTCAATTACAATCTTAATCAATAACGGTAAAAATAACGGAATAGCAAATTTCACTACTCCAATCAGAACAGTAAAGATGATTTGCCAGTTATACGGTTTTACGAATTGAAGATACCGTTTAATACTTTCCCCCATACTATTCCTCCTATGAATTCCCCAAACAATGCATTCAGTAAAAAAACCTGACTCGCACGAATGCAAGCAGGTCTAACGTTTTCCATTTTTTTCGTCCTGAAGTTGCTTATAGAACTCGTACCTAGATGTCCATACATCGATAAAGTCAGGTGCAAACGGTCCTTTCCTTTGTTTTATCCAGCCCAACAACTTCTTTAAATTGTCTTGTAAGATCTGGTCAATCACCTCAGGATAATTCATTTGACTTTTATGATCCGCATATTCATCTTCGTCTAATATTAAGTAGCTCATATCCGGGAAGACTTTTACATCTAAGTCATAATCGATATACTTTAATGACTTTTCATCGTATACAAATGGCGAACTCATATTGACATAATAATAGACACCATCTTCGCGTAGCATACAGATGATATTGAACCAGTTCTCCGCGTGAAAATAACAGATAGATGGCTCGCGTGTTAGCCATGTACGTCCGTCTGATTCAGTCACGAGTGTGCGTTCATTGCCTCCGATGATGATATTGCGGGTTCCTTTCAGTACGAGCGTCTCTTGCCAGACGCGGTGAATCTTGCCGTTATGTTTGTAGCTGTGGATCTGAATCGATTCTCCTTCTTTAGGAATTGCCATTTTCTATACCACCTTTGAGCCTTATACCACTACTCTTACTATCTGTTCATTATACCAACTGCGTTCCAAAATTTAAAACGTTTCAACCATCTATTTTGTATTTACATGAATTTCTCAGGACTCCTGGACATTTTATTCCATAATAAAACCGGTAGAAATGGCTTATGTTAGCCATTTCTACCGGTTTTGGGAGTACTCTTACTTAGTATGAACCTTTATTTTGGTTCATACTTGTACTCGAAGCGTTTTTCTTTTTCGCTTCGGCTTGTTGAATTTGCCTTTTCACTTCGTTTACATCTGTTTCAGATGCATATTCTTCATTCATAGAAGACTGCGCAGAGGCAGACTGCATATTCATAGCAGACTGTGCGTTTTGCTGACGAACTTGATTAACATCCGTCTCGGAAGCGAACTCCTCATTCATTGATTGCTGCATGGCAGATTGCGCATTCTGCTGACGTACTTTTTTAGCATCTGTTTGAGATGCATCGTATTGAGCATTTTGTTTTGGTTGCTTGGGCATGGATTATTCACCTCCGTACCCATCATGATGTCCATCTGACCTACATTTATTCAGATAGATATTATGAATTTTTTACCAATCGATATGATCGATCATTTTCAATACGGGTTTAGATTTTGGCAATTCCTTTATTTGTTCTTTCGTAAAGAACTGTAACGAATCATGCGTATCTATGTCACTAAGTTGCGCACGATAGGCATGGATATCCCACGTAACATGTGAAAACACATGAGGGAATCTCGCCAACTCCGTTACGTTTTTCAATTGCAAATCGCTTTCCTGTTCAAATGCTTCTATTGCATGTAACTCCTTTAGTTCAACCATTGGAAACTCCCATAATCCAGCAAGTAAGCCTGTGCTAGGTCTTTTTTGCATTAACCAGTTTCCTTCTTCATTTTGAATCGCAAATGAAGCGAGCGAGATGTGTTTCATCTTTTGCTTTTTAATTTTAATCGGCAGTTGCTGCTGTTTACCTTCTTCATGCGCGATACAAAAGTCGCGAACGGGACATAATAAACAACGAGGGTTAGGTGTACAAATGGTAGCTCCTAGTTCCATCAACGCTTGATTGAAGGATGATGGATCCTCTTCTGAAATAAGTTCCATTACCGCTTGTTCGAATATCTTTTTATTGCGTAATAATGCGATATCTTCTTCAATTAACAAAATTCTTGAGAGCACTCGCATGACATTACCATCAACTGCATGCTCTGGCACGCCATAGGCAATACTCAAAATGGCACCTGCTGTATAAGGCCCTACACCTTTTAACGTTGAAATCTCTTTTCGATTATTAGGCACAGTTCCACCATAACTTTCGACAACTTCCCGGACGCCGGATTGTAGATTACGGACCCGCGAATAATAGCCAAGACCTTCCCACATTTTCAGAATCTCTTCTTCCTCGGCATTCGACAAATCTTCCATCGTTGGAAACTTTTTTATAAATCGCTCGTAGTAAGGGATGACTGTGTCCACACGTGTTTGCTGCAACATCACTTCGGAGATCCAAATATAGTAAGGATTATTTGTTCTTCTCCAAGGTAAATCTCTTTTTTCAGCTTCATACCAAGTCAATAAAGCCTGTTGGAAAGCCTGTTTCTGTTCAATTATATGCATAGTAATCTTGATTCTCCGTTCAAATACTTTTAGTTCTCACACAAATGGGTATATAATTAGTATAGTGTTCGACAATTACCGACTCTTTCGATAAAGGAGTGATTCTTTGGATACAGGCACACATATTGCTATGGGTGTAGCAATCAGCGGATTAGCTCTTGCAGATCCAGTTGTAGCATCTGATTCATTCACAATGGGTGCAGTTTTTGCGGGTATTATGGTTGGTTCTTTAATCCCTGATATTGATACTGTGCTTAAATTACGCAATAATGCCGTCTATTTGCGCAATCACAGAGGTATTACACATTCCGTTCCGGCTGTCATGTTATGGCCATTGGTGTTATCAATTATGTTGACTTTTATTGTTCCTGAATCCGTGTTTCTTCATGTTTGGGCATGGACATTTCTAGCAGTGTTCATACATGTTTTTGTAGATATATTTAATTCATATGGTACGCAAGCACTCCGTCCATTTTCGCAAAAATGGGTTGCGATTGGAGTCATCAACACATTTGACCCTATTATTTTCGGACTCCACGTCATCGCTATTTTGGCATGGTTTTTCGGTACAGAACCTGTTGCAACGATGTCAACATTATACATCGTTCTGTTCTTCTATTACTTACTGCGTTTCGCTGTCAAAGCCGCGGTGAAGAACGCCGTGAAAAAGACGTTGCCTGGCGCTACAGATATTTTCATCGCACCGACTATGAATTTTTTCCAATGGCGTATAGCAGCAACGACTGAAACAGATCATTATGTAGGACGGGCCTATGGGCGTTCGATTACTATTTATGATCGCTTCGAACGTGAGGTTATGCCGATGTCACCACAAGTAGAAGCGGCATTAAAAGATCCAAACTTAAAAGCCTTCGTTTCTTTCTCTCCTTTGTATCGCTGGTCAATCACACATGTGGAAGATTTATACGAAGTCCGATTGATCGATTTACGTTACAGAAGTAAAGGTTATTACCCATTTGTTGCAGTCGCGCATGTCAATGAAGAGTTAGAAGTAGTCAATTCCTATACAGGCTGGATTTTCTCAGAAGATAAACTTCGTAAAAAACTTAAGTTCATTCCAAATAATTAAAGAACGTTCGTGCGTAGTTGCACGAGCGTTCTTTTTGGTTTGTTGATACGAGAAAATAAACTCAGTGAGCAATTCGGGATTTGCGCTTCAGGAGGGGACGCTCCAATCCTATATGTAGGTTACAAGCACTGATAGACTTTATCGTAGTTATCAAGTGACTTGGTGTCTGCACGCTACCTTTTTTAAGTTCAAATGAAAATATAACGTCAAAAGCTGGATATTCCACTCCCTGACTTCAGGACTGGGAACTAGTGAAGTGAAGCGCAGTGTAACGGAATTCTTTCCACTTTTCCACTCTTTTACTTACTTCCCGCTTTTAACATCTTTCAACATTGCTAATGGCAAGGCTTCGACTGCTTTTTCTCCGCCTAGGCGATGGCCCCATGCGAATAAACCTTTTAAATAATCGACTTGGAAGAACACTCCTGTGTCGCCTTCAATACGATAAATTTCACCCGGCACTATCGTTGCTGGATCGACTAAGTATGATTGCACGAGAACCGCTTTACGCTGATGTACTGCATATTCACTAAGCATCCCCATCTGTTCCGCTTTTCGTGCCTTTTCCATAAGCAAACCTATTTCGGTGCGTAATTCATTTTCATTCATTTCACTATAATGTTTTTCAGTAGCCATCTTCTTCATTCCTTTTCTTTTCAATAAATTGATCAATTTGGTCAAGCGGGATTCCTTTTTGATACATTGATTGTTTTACACGCTGTCTAAGGTCGGCCCCCGAGTATTTGCTTTGATAACGTCTCCATGCCTTTTCTCCAAACTTCTCCGTAATGTCTGACCATTCTTCCTCATCACGTTCAATCGTTACTTTACCGAGCACTTCTGAAATTTGTTGATAGGAGAAACCTTTTCTAGCTAATGTGTTTTGGATTTTCTGCTTTACTTGCGCTGGAGGTTGAGAGCTGTTTGAGCGAATTGTTTTCTCAGCAAGCTTCATTGCGTTTTCCATCTGATTTTCCATTGTATATTCCTCCAATGCTTGAGTTTGAAGTTCTTTGGGTATACCTTTCTTATAGAGAGATTGTGCAATTGCCCGCGGTCCTTTTAATGAGCTGTTCTTTTCCGTACGTACGAGCGCTTCAGAAAAGGCTTCATCATCCAGGAAACCTAGTCGTTTTAATTTAACGATTGCTTCTAAGACAACTGCTTCGCCATAGTCTTTTTCAAGGAGCTTCTTTTTGACTTCCATCTCGCTTCGCATACGGAAAGATAAAAAGTGTAATGCGCGATTAAACGCTTTTTCAATTTGATCTGCGTAGACAATTTCATCAGCTGACCAATCGTCTAAAGACATTCCTTTTGTGAGTTCAAATTTCACAAGGACGGATTCATGGACGCTAAAAGCATATTGTCCATCTACAAAAATGTTATAACGTTCTTTATCTCTTTTTTGTTGTGATATTTTAGTAATAAGCGGCACTTCTTCATCACCTACTTTGTTCTAGTATACCGTTTCTTTCGGTGGTGGTCAGCAATAGTGTATTAATTTAGAGAGAATGGAGGGGAATCACTATGAGAGTGGTGATTACGGGAGGTACTGGTTTCATCGGCAGTATATTAACAAAGACATTGCAGAAACAAGGACATGACGTCATCATCTTCACACGCAAACCATCTTCTAAACATAATGGGGTGCAATATGTTCAGTGGTTGACTGATCACGCGGCACCTGAAAATGAAATTGGAGAAATAGATGCGATTGTGAATTTGGCTGGTGTATCGATAGACGATGGTCGCTGGACGGAAGAACGAAAAAAACAGATTCACGAAAGTCGGATAACAGCTACAACTGAGATTTTACGTATTATTAAGTCACTCCCTAAGAAACCGAGTGTATTAGTAAATGCAAGCGCGATCGGTATTTATCCACCATCGTTAACTGCGAAATATACAGAAGAATCAAAAGCAGTAGGGAATGATTTTCTTGCACAAACGGTTTATGATTGGGAGCATCTAGCACAAACAGCATCCGACTTTGACGTGCGTACTGTATTCACTCGATTCGGGATTGTCCTTGGTAAAGATGGAGGAGCACTTCCGCTTATCCAATTACCCTATAAATTATTTGCTGGTGGAAAGATTGGTTCCGGCAATCAATGGTTTTCGTGGGTTCACGTGGAAGATGTCGCAAATGCTATTCTGTTTTCATTGGAAAACGATTCGATTGAAGGACCAGTCAATGTAGTAGCACCTAGTCCGATGCATATGAATGCTTTCGGGAAGACGATTGCTAAAGTATTGCACAGACCGCATTGGTTCCCTGTCCCTAGTTTCGCAATGGAATTAGCTTTAGGTGAAAAGAGTATTATTGTGCTAAAAGGTCAACATGTATTTCCTAAGAAGCTACTTGAAAACGGCTTCACATTCAGCTATCCTTCGCTTGAATCCGCGTTAAAAAATTTATTGTAACGGATAAGCTTACAGCGATATTCACTCCTCTGTAAGCTTATTTACATAGAAAAAGTTCAACTACACATACTCTGTAAAAAGGAGTGATGTTGTATGGCTACACATATAGCAGGAATTTTCATGGCGATTTTTCTAGTCATAGTGGGAGTTATCGTCAATCCATTTGCTGTACAAGCAGAGGCGTTTCATTGGGGCTTCAAAAAAGCGACTGACGGCGTACCTCCTTCTGCAGGCGCTCAGCTAGATCAGCTACTTGATGAGTATGGTGCGATCTATAAAGGACGGGACGATAAGAAAGTGGTGTATTTAACATTTGATAATGGCTATGAAAATGGCTATACAGAAAGCATTTTAGATACGCTAAAAAAAGAGAAAGCACCCGCCACGTTCTTCTTAACGGGCCATTATGTAAAAAGCGCCAGTGATTTAGTAAAACGCATGGTGAAAGATGGACATGGTATTGGGAACCATTCATATGATCACCCGAATATGGCCAATTTATCTGAAAAACAAATGAAGGATGAATGGGAAAGATTAGATGACATACTGCGTGCAACGACTGGTCAAAAACGTACGATTTATGCACGACCACCGGAAGGAGTATTTAATGCGAAGTTGTTACAAGTAGGAAATGATCTTGGGTATAGACATATCTTCTGGTCTATCGCTTTCATCGATTGGCATCGAGATCAACCAAAAGGAAAAGCGTATGCCTATAATGAATTGATGAATCAACTGCATCCTGGTGCCGTTATTCTGATGCATACTGTATCTTCTGATAATGCCGAAGCTTTGCCAGATTTTATTCGCGAAGCTAAAAAACAAGGTTATAAATTTCACACACTTGATCAATTAGTAGATGAATACGATAACAAACAGTCGAATATCCAATAAATAAGAGACCTTATCTGTATGTAACTTACCAACAGATAAGGTCTCTAATTATTTGATTCGTCTTCAATTTGCATTTTTCATTCGTAGTTATCCAATATATATACTGCTATCGGACTGTACGGATCCCCTCCTTCGTTGTTATGTGTCTAGGATTCGATTCGTCTTAATAACTACGACCTCCTTTTCTTTTGATTATTCTAACTATAACAACTATTCAGTTATTTGTAAAGTGTTTTGTTCAAAAAAATAAAATAATCTTTTCCTTTCTATATAATAAGTAGCTCCTCTTTAGTCGATCCTAAAAAATCAGATTGAAAAAAGTAGCGTTTTCGTATACGATATCAATGATGGAAAGAGGTGGACGTATGGACACATCACATAATAAAGACCAAGTCATCGAACTGAAAAATCGCTTCAATCAATTCATTGAAACTTTAGAAGCAGTAGAACCGGAAAAGACGGACATCCAAGATATCGATCGTCTAATTACATTATTAGATGAGTTAGAAGAACAGATGGAAAGTTATAAAAAATAATATAGTTTAACGGGGGATTTGATATGTACATAGAGTCAATTGAAAAAAGTATGTATGACCTAATTTGCGAAACATCCACAAACTTACCTAAGGATGTTCGCCGTGCAATCCTTGCAGCGAAAGAAAAAGAAAACAAAGGTACAAGTTCAGCAATGAGCCTTGACACAATTGCAAAAAATATCAATATGGCAGACGATAAGCTATCTCCTATTTGCCAAGATACTGGACTCCCTACGTTCAAGATTAAAACACCCATTGGAGTTAACCAATTAGAGATCAAAGCGGCTATCCTCAATGCAATAGAACTTGCTACTAAACACGGTAAGCTTCGTCCAAACGCAGTTGATTCATTAACTGGTGATAATAGTGGAAATAACTTAGGTGTTGGCCTACCTGTTGTGAAGTTCGAACAATGGGAAGAAGATTATATTGAAGCGAAGTTAATTCTTAAAGGGGGCGGATGTGAAAACAAAAACATCCAGTATAGCCTACCTACTGAACTTGAAGGTCTTGGACGTGCAGGACGTGATTTAGATGGAATCCGTAAGTGTATCTTACATTCCGTTTATCAAGCACAAGGACAAGGTTGTTCTGCTGGATTTATCGGTGTAGGAATCGGTGGAGACCGTTCTTCTGGATATGACTTGGCGAAAGATCAACTATTCCGTGATGTTACAGACGTTAACCCGAATGCAAAACTTGCTCAATTAGAAGATTATATACTTGAAAAGGCAAACACGCTTGGAATTGGTACAATGGGCTTCGGCGGCGAGGCAACGTTGCTTGGATGTAAAATCGGCGTGATGCACCGAATTCCAGCAAGTTTCTATGTATCTGTAGCGTATAATTGCTGGGCATACCGTCGTATGGCAGTGAACATTAATGTTGAATCTGGAGAAATCACGGATTGGCATTATAATGAAGGTGAAAAAATTGCATTTGAACAACCCGCAGAAGAAACAAAATCAACTGCACGTGTTGTAGAATTACAAGCACCTATTTCAGAGGAAGAAATTCGTAACTTACGCGTAGGAGATGTTGTGAAAATCTCTGGTCGTATGTATACAGGACGCGATGCAATCCATAAGCATTTATCGGAGAATGACGCACCTGTAGATTTGGATGGCCAAGTGATCTACCACTGTGGACCTGTTGTATTGAAAAACGAAGAAGGAAAGTATGAAATTAAAGCTGCAGGCCCAACGACGTCTATTCGTGAAGAGCCGTATCAAGGCGATATCATGAAGAAGTTCGGAATTCGTGCAGTTGTCGGTAAAGGTGGCATGGGACCAAAAACATTAGCGGCACTTCAAGAGCATGGCGGCGTATACTTAAACGCAATCGGCGGAGCGGCACAATACTACGCAGACTGTATTAAAGAAGTAGAAGGCGTAGATTTACTAGAGTTCGGTATCCCAGAAGCTCTATGGCATTTACGCGTTGAAGACTTTACAGCTGTCGTCACAATGGACTCACATGGTAATAGTCTACATGCCGATATCGATAAATCTTCACTCGAAAAACTTTCTCAATACAAAGAAAAAGTATTCAACTAATCTCTCAAGTCTTTGGCTAGTTATGACTGTCAGGAAACTCTAACATATAGAGTCCCCTGACAGTCTTTTTTTATTGTTAGCGATATATTTACAAAAACTGAATCGTTTTTGTAACACTAATTCACAACAACTGCTATACTATAGATAATAACTATTATAACTTCATAATAATTCTCTTTAAACAACCAAAAAGTCGATTCTACTACTGTAGAATCGACTTTACTGCTTTAATTAGACATTTGAAATTGAAATTCATTATCAATTAGGAGGAGAGCAAATGACAACTCATATCAAAGAACACACCCCGCAAGAGATTGATTGGTCTGCTCGTTTTGAGTTACTAGCAGCCATATTATCTGGAGTTTTAATTTTAGCGGCTTGGCTAATTAGTAAAAGTGGCACAGAGACTATCTCAGTAACCTTGTATATTATAGCTTTTTTAATTGGTGGGTACGCCAAAGCTAAAGAAGGTATTGAAGAGACGATTAAAAACAAAGAGCTGAATGTGGAAATGCTAATGATTTTTGCGGCGATCGGCTCTGGAATTATTGGCTACTGGGCAGAAGGTGCTATTTTAATATTTATTTTCGCAATTAGCGGTGCACTAGAAACGTATACACTAAATAAAAGCCATAAAGAAATTTCTTCATTGATGGAATTGCAGCCTGAAGTCGCTTGGTTGATAAAAGATGACGGTAGTGAAGAAGAAGTATCGATCACTTCTTTATCTATCGGTGATGTTCTGCTCGTAAAACCGGGCGAACGCGTTCCAGTGGATGGGAAAGTGTTAAGTGGCATCACGTCCATTGATATGTCCGCAATTAATGGAGAGTCCATACCGGTTACAAAACAAGAAAATGATGAGTTATTCGCAGGTACAGTAAACCTTAGTGGTGCTATTCGGATGACGATGACGAAACCAAGCTCTGAGACACTATTCCAAAAAATAATTGCGATGGTTCAAAATGCACAAAGTGAAAAATCTCCTTCACAACAATTTATCGAACGTTTTGAAGGAACTTATGTAAAAATCGTCTTAGCGGCTGTTGTCATCATGATGTTCCTCCCCCACTTCTTATTCAACTGGGATTGGACGACAACATTTTACCGGGCGATTGTGTTGTTAGTCGTTGCATCTCCTTGTGCATTGATGGCTGCTATTATGCCAGCGACATTGGCGGCTGTGTCTAACGGTGCGAAAAGAGGCGTTTTATTTAAAGGTGGCGTTCACTTGGAGCATTTGAGTGCATTGAATGCTTTTGCTTTTGATAAAACGGGAACGTTAACGAATGGTAAGCCGATTGTAATGGACTTCATCGTTCGTGAAGGAACTAATCCTAAAGAAGCACTTGCTTTGTTTGCAGGGGTTGAGGCAATGTCCAATCATCCATTAGCTAAAGCCATCATTAGATATGCGGAGGAGCAACAAGTTACACCTGAACGTAATCTTCATATCGAAGATGTACCAGGCTACGGTATTAAAGCAGAAACAGCAATGGGCGATATTCGAATTGGTAATCCTAAATTCGTCGGAGTCGATTTAGTAGAAGACTTCGAACATAATATTGCTACTACGCTCGCTAATGAAGGTAAAACCGTTATTTTTATGAGAGATGACAAAGGCATTGTAGCATTAGCCGCATTGAAAGATACTTTACGAAAAGAAGCAGTATCTTCTATTAAAGCATTGCAAGCGCTTGGTATCCGTACAGTTATGCTTACAGGAGATAACGAAAAAACTGCACACGCGATCGCAGAAGAGGTTGGCGTAGATTCTTATGTAGCCGAATGCTTACCTGAAGAGAAAGTTATTGAGTTGAAGAAATTGCTTGATAAATATCGCACGGTAGGCATGGTAGGAGACGGCATTAACGACGCTCCTGCACTCGCAACCGCTACCTCAGGCATTGCAATGGGTGAAGGCACGGACGTCGCTCTGGAGACTGCTGACGTCGTACTCATGCAGAATGATTTGAATCGATTGTCATATGCGATCAAACTTTCAAGAAAAATGCAACGAATTGTCAAACAGAACGTATTCTTCTCTATAGCTGTTTTGATCATCTCTAACTTCATGCAAGTAGTCGATCTACCCCTAGGTGTAATCGGACACGAAGGGAGTACGATACTCGTCATCCTCAATGGCTTGCGGATGCTCAATAAAATAGAGTAAAAGACAAAAAAACAGGCAAGAGAGGAAGCATTTACTCTCTTGCCTGTTTTCATGATGTTACTTGTTTCTTTTTTTCATATCGCTCCTTCATTACTGCATTGATAGTACCACCGAGTATTAGAATTATAGCTGACAGATAGAGCCACATTATTAGGATAATAATACCTGCGATACTACCATATGTATTGGCGTAGCTACCGAAGTTACTAATGTAGAAAGAGAAAGCTAATGATGTAATAATCCATCCAATTGTAGCAAAAACGGACCCTGGAATCACACTCTTAAACTGTAGCTTAACATCCGGTACGAGCCAATATAATAATGAAAATACAGCAAAAATCAATACGGGCGGTATGGCAAATCGAATAGCAGTCCAGATCGTCAAGAACGAATCTTCCAATCCCATAAAGGAAAATAAGAATCTACCTATAGGTTCTCCAAATATCGGTAAAACCAAAGCAATAATGACAGTAGCAATTAACATAATCGTAAATGCGATAGACAAGCCTTTTGAAATAAAAAAGTTTCGCTCTTCTTCCACTTCATACGCTGAATTCAAACCTTTCGACACTGCACTCATACCTTTTGAAGCGGACCAAATGGTAGCAAGAATACCGACAGATAATAAGCCACCACTTCTATTATCTAGGACTTCAGACAATGTAGTTTCTATCAACGCCGCGGTGCTTTCTGGTGCGTACTCACGAATAAACATGAAAATCTGGCTTTGATCTAAATTTAAGTATGGTAACAATGTAAAAAGGAAGATTAATAGTGGAAATAATGACAATAAGAAAAAAAAGGCTAACTGTGAGCCGGCAGCAGAAACATCCAATTCTTTCACACGGATAATTAACTGCTTAAAGAAACCACTCGTTGTAGCCGGATTGAAATCTTCCTCTTCCCCATCTTTTACATCTTTAATGAATTTCTTCACCTTATCTGTTGCAGATGCATCATCCAATTCGGAAGAAGGGGTACGTTCATGATCTTTCATTTCATGTGTTCCCCTTTCGTTAATCGAATGAATACTTATTGATTCTCTAGCGGTATTACGTTTTTTTTTTGAACCATTGGGGGTAATGACTCATCCTTAGTTACAGTAGCAGTAGATGCCGCTGTGGAATCGTCCTCTATGATTTGTGCATATTCCGATTTAGAATCTGTGAACGCTTCTTTTGTATCTGCAAACATCTCTTTTACTTGTGGAGTCAATGTCTTAATTTCGTCCACTTGGGATTTAACGTATTCTACATCACCTTTTACTTGCTCGAATAACGTTTGCATTTGATCTTTCTTTTCTTGCAATTGATTTTTCATAACATCAGGATTTTCTTTGTAATACATCGCTTTTTCAAATGAAGTTCGCACCAATGTGACCGTTTGCTGTCTTGTATTGCGGTCTAACATACTAACAGCCGCACCAAGTAACGCGCCACCTACAATAAATGTTCCCAACTTATTAGAACCCATGAAATTCGCCTCCTCTTAACGTTAACCTTTCACTTCATTATACCCATACTACAAGTTACCAAACAATGAATGTGATACTTTATTTTTAAAAAAGCTTGACGTAGCGTTCTATCTTTTAGATTATTAAGAATAACATAAGTAAATATTTCTTCTAAAAGGAGATGATCATAAAATTTAACTAGTACATTTCAAGAAATTGGAGGGATTAAATGGAAATAATCACAAAGTTTTTAACCAGTGCTTCGAATATCATTTGGGGTCCACCGCTGCTTATTTTATTAATCGGTACCGGAATTTTTCTAACGTTTCGTTTAACATTTATTCAATTGCGATTATTACCTTATTCATTAAAACAAGTATTTTCAAGAAAGCACGACAAACGAGCTGACGGGGACATCACACAGTTCCAGGCACTTATGACAGCAATGGCGGCTACTGTTGGGGTTGGTAATATTGTTGGGGTAGCATCCGCAGTAGTCGCCGGAGGTCCAGGAGCCATTTTCTGGATGTGGCTAGCTGGATTTTTCGGGATGGCAACCAAATATAGCGAAGCCATTCTCGCGGTAAAATATCGTGTGAAGGATTCCAAGGGCTTAATGGCTGGCGGTCCGATGTACTATTTAGAACATGGTTTAAAACAGAAATGGCTCGGCGTATTATTTGCTCTCTTTGGAGCGCTAGCCGCTTTCGGTATCGGTAACGGAACACAGGCTAAAGCGGTAGCAGACGTAATGAGCAATACATTCAAAGTACCCCACTACATTACAGGTATTGCTCTCTTACTATTTGGCGCACTAGTTATTCTTGGCGGCATTAAATCAATCGGCCGCGTGACTGCATTTTTCGTACCTATTATGGCATTATTTTATTTCATCGCCGGCGCAATTGTCATGGTCTTGAATTTTGAACAAGTACCCGCAGCATTCGCACTGATTTTCTCTGATGCATTCACGGGGCAAGCAGTTGCAGGTGGTGCAATTGGGGCTGTAATTCGATTCGGTGTAGCAAGAGGACTATTCTCCAATGAAGCCGGTCTAGGTTCAGCTCCAATTGCAGCTGCAGCCGCAAAGACGGACTATCCTGGACGTCAAGCTCTTGTATCTATGACACAAGTTTTATTTGATACGTTGATCATCTGTTCAATTACAGGTGTAACGATTGTTATGAGTAATAAATGGCAAGATAAATCTATCGATGCAGGCGCTTTAACAGCAGAAGCATTCGGTTCATTCTTAGGAGGAGTCGGGCCAATTCTAGTTTCCATTGGTCTTGTATTCTTTGCAGCATCGACTATTTTAGGTTGGAGTTATTACGGCGAAAAATGCTTCCAGTATTTAATACCTAATCGTGCAGCTGTATTAATCTATCGAGTAATTTTTGTAGCATTCATTTATGTGGGCGCTACGTCATCACTAGACCTAGTATGGATCTTAGCGGACGTATTAAATGGTCTAATGGCAATTCCGAACTTGATTGGTCTTCTTGGTCTATCAGGTATCGTCGTAATGGAAACAAGACGTTTTAAAAAGAAAATAGACGAAGAACGACAAGAGCAAAACAAGTAATTGTTGACAGTTCAGTTGACAGCGTATCACTTTCATGAAATGATGGATTTGATAGGATAGAAAGGCGGTACTCGCATGGATTTATCTATACAATCACCTGAGAATATTTCATATATGATTGAAAAAATTAAAGAAAAACTTCGCATGGTGAATGTTGACGCAATGCGTTCAGAAAACTTTAGTACAGAGCAGTACGAAGACTTACGCTATATGTATGAAATGGTCATGAAGCGTGATAATATCACACCGAATGAAATGCAAGCTATTGCGGCAGAACTTGGTTCTATGCGCAAATAAAAAAGACTCCCACAGCGGGAGTCTTTTTTATTTAGTTTATTGTGGAATGATAGCTGTACCATCTTCCATAACTAGTGGTTGAATAAGCACTTCTACTCTTCGATTTTTACCACGGTTTTCCAACGTGTCATTTGGTACGATCGGCTTGTACTCTCCATAACCTTTCGCACTGAATAAATTGGGATTGACTTCGTTATTTTCTACAATAATTTTCAAAAACTCTACCGCCCGCATAACACTCAACTCCCAGTTTGAAGAAAACTGAGCATTATTGATTGGTATATTGTCTGTATGCCCTGTAATGATAACTTGTCGGGGCTTATCTAAAGTCAGCAACCGTGAAATATCATTTGCTAACCCTATGTATTGGGGCGCAATGGTTGCCTCACCAGATGCGAACAGTACACTGTCGCGTATCGTCAACAGTAATCCCTCAACTGTCAATTCAGTTTCAAATTGATTCTCTAATTCATTCACTGCAATATATTCATCTAAATTATCCTGCATTTCCTCCAACGACTTCTGATCTTCAAGATAAGATGAGTTTTCCTCCAACTTCCCTTTTGAATCATTTGGAACGGGTGTTGTCGTTGGAGCAGATTCATTCATAATGCCGCTCCCGCCACTTTCAAATATTTCATTAAACACTTGAGACATTTGTGCAAAACGCCCTTCATCCACTGAACTCGAGGCAAAAAGTACGATGAACAATGCAAGTAATAGTGTCAATAAGTCGGCATATGGCAGTAACCAGGATTCATTAATATGTTCGATTTCATGTTTCTTTTTCTTACGTTTCTTGGCCAACCTTACCAGCTCCTTCACCACTGTCTATAGCTAACTTCTTACGGTCTTCTACAGATAGATAAGATGCTAGTTTCTGTTCAATTACACGCGGTGCTTCTCCTTCCAACACGGAAAGAATTCCTTCAATAACCATGTTTCTCTGCCTAACTTCCTCTTTTGATTTCCGCACAAGCTTATTGGCAAATGGATGCCACAAAACGTACCCTGTGAAAATCCCCAATAACGTAGCGATAAATGCTGCCGAAATAGCGTGACCAAGTGCATCAATATTGTTCATGTCTTTTAGGGCAGCAATCAATCCGACAACAGCCCCCAAAACTCCAAGTGTTGGCGCGTACGTTCCCGCTTGGGTAAATATCAGCGCACCGACAGAATGCCGTTCTTGCATTGCTTCTACTTCTTCACTTAGTACATCACGAATATAATCAGCGTTTTGTCCGTCAATAGCCAAACCTAGTCCATTTTTTAAAAATGGATCATCAATTTCGTCAGTTTTCGCCTCTAATGCCAATAGGCCTTCACGTCTCGCTATGTCCGCCCAAGAAGAAAATAAACGAATAAGATCCGCATCGGAAGTGAAATTTTGCTGAGTGAAAATGATTTTGAATAACTTAGGTACCTTTTTTAACTCATTCATCGGGAATGCGATAATAACGGCCGCAATCGTTCCAGCAATGATAATGAGGATGGCTGCAGGGTTCAACAACGCATCAGGAGTTACACCTTTAAGCGTCATCCCAACGAGCAACGCCACAAAACCTAGTACTAATCCTACTATTGTGGATAAATCCATATTAAAATCCTCCAAGTTCAACATTCTTCTTATTACTTCGGTCATTGATCGCACTTCTTTAGATAAAACATGCGACAATTCATTGATATTTTATATAGTTTTATGTATTCCATATACTTTATCGTTGCGAACTATAATGTACACTTGTTACTATTGACATACTATGTAAAAGGAGATGTCATAATGGATCATTTTCAAAATCAACTTTCCAATTATGCTGAATTAGCAGTTAAGGTAGGAGTCAACATTCAGCCAGACCAATACTTATTTATTAGCGCTTCTACCGAGGTACCACAATTTGTACGTCTAATTGTCGAAAAAGCTTACGAAGCAGGGGCGCGCCAAGTATTTGTGGATTGGGTAGATGATGTAGTGACTCGCCTACGTTACGAAAAAGCACCAGAGAATTCATTTACTGAGTTCCCTTCATGGAAAAAGATGGAACGTGAAGAACTTGCTGAAAAAGGGGCCGCTTTCATGTCAATCGTTTCTCAAGATCCCGACTTGTTGAACGGCATTGATCCAAACCGTATTCGGGACAATCAAAAAGCTTCTAGCGCAGCGCTCAGCAAATTCCGTCAAGCTATGCAAGCCGATAAAATCAGCTGGACTGTACTAGCTGCGGCATCTAGTGCTTGGGCTGCAAAAGTCTTCCCAGATCAACCTAAAGAGAAACAAGTACCTGCGCTATGGGATGCGATTTTAAAAGCGGTACGGGCAGATCAACCGAATCCCGTCGATGCTTGGTTACGACACGATGAAAACCTACATGAAAAAGTAGATTATTTAAATGGAAAACATTATCTGAAACTCCATTATACAGCTCCAGGTACCGATTTAACAATAGAATTACCAGAAAAGCACTTATGGTGCGGAGCAGGCAGCGTCAACCAAGCAGGTCACGAATTTATGGCTAATATGCCTACGGAAGAAGTATTCACCGCTCCTTTAAAAAATGGTGTCAATGGCTATGTATCAAGTACAAAACCGTTAAGCTATGCAGGTACAATTATCGATCGCTTCAAACTCACGTTCAAAGATGGAGCAATTGTAGATGCTTCTGCTGAACAAGGCGAAGCGATTTTAAAGCAACTGCTTGAGACAGATGAAGGTGCCAAATATTTAGGTGAAGTGGCACTAGTTCCTCATGATTCACCCATTTCTAATTCGAATATTTTGTTCTACAATACATTATTTGACGAAAACGCCTCAAACCATTTAGCAATTGGTAGCGCTTATGCGTTCTGTCTAGATGGTGGTAAAGAAATGAATTCAGAGCAGTTACTGGAAAATGGTTTAAATCAAAGCTTAACACATGTGGACTTCATGATTGGCTCAAACACCATGGATATTGACGGAATCTTATCAGACGGCACATCAGAACCTATTTTCCGAAAAGGTAACTGGGCATTCTAAAATCCGTCACTTTTCATTCAAAGTTTTTAGTTGCTCTTAAAATTCAGTTGTAAATCGTGTATAATAAATACGAGAACATATCACTAATGGAAAGAGGGGCTTATAAATGGGCTTAATGTACACTACAGTTATCGGTTACATGGTCGTTCTTGGACTAGCATCTTGGTTTACAATGCACTTTTTAGCTGGCGCACTGGATTCATCTGACTCTGTTATTATCGATCCAAAACCTGAAAGCAGAAACTAATCTGCTTATGTTCCGATCATCGGATTTGGGTTTTCTAATTAAACTAGAGTTGCCCTATAGGCGACTCTTTTCTTTTAATATAAAATAGGTCCTGGAGGATTATTACATGACATCATTATCCGAAATTATGATTTTCAATGAATCGTTTGTTGAAGATAAAAAATACGAAGAGTTCGTCACAACTAAGTTCCCAAATAAGCGGATTGTCATACTAACTTGCATGGACACAAGACTCATCGAATTACTTCCGAAAGCTATGAACTTAAAAAATGGCGATGCAAAAATCATCAAAAGTGCTGGTGCTATTATCACACACCCATTCGGCGGTCTTATGCGAAGCGTTTTGGTCGCGGTTTATGAACTGCAAGCAGATGAAGTATATGTAGTAGGGCATCATGACTGTGGTATGGGATCGATTGATACTTC
>NZ_JAPMIW010000029.1:26174-38417 GCF_033088395.1 Sporosarcina sp. GW1-11
AAGCGTGGGGTCGATCAGTCGATGTTCCAAACTCTTAAATACTCAGGGATCGATATGGAAGCTTGGCTTCACGGCTTTAGTGATGTGACAGAAAGCGTGAAAAAGAGTGTGGATGCGATTAAAAACCATCCTTTAATTCCTAAAGATGTCAGTGTTCATGGTCTCGTTATTAACCCTGAAAACGGTAAGCTTGATGTGATTGAAAACGGTTATAAATCAGCAGAAACCGTTTAATCTCCTTTCTACAAAATAAAGAACCGACTCTTTTTCATTCTAAGAGCCGGTTCTTTATTTTTGCTGTCCACTTCCGCCATGCGGTCTTACCCTTTCAATAATCGCTCTCGACCATTGCATACATAAAGTGATCTTCCCACACCCCATTAATGAACAGTAGCTCTCGTAGCAATCCTTCTTGCTCAAATCCTGCCTTTTCTAAAACTTTTACGGAGCCTATATTACGCGGAGAAACGTACGCCTCTACCCTGTGCAAATTCACTTTTTCAAAAGCAAATTGATTAATCAGCTTTACTGCTTCTGTGCCGATTCCCCTACCCGTTTGCCTCTGGTCAATTGAGTAACCTACAAATCCACTTGAAAACGGCAGACGTTTAATGCTGTACAACGATATTTGCCCAATGATCATACTAGTTTGCGAATCAAAAATTCCGAAGTTATACTCTCGACGATCCCGCATCTGATAAAGGGACTCACGGATTTTATCACGCTGCACAGAGACCGTATAGTAGGTATTATCGTGTCGCGGTTCAAACTCTGTCCAATAGTCTCTGTTTGCTAGTAGTAGCTGAGTAAACTGATACGCGTCGTCTTCTGTTAGTATCCGTAAATAGCACTGCTCCCCTTCAAGTAAAATCATTTCTCCTCATCCTTTTCGACGCATTGTATTTTTAACGACTATTTCCTTCATATTTATGAATGATGTGGATAATCAATTCCACTTGTCTGACTTCATTATAGTATTTTTTACTACTACAAGACAACAGAACGCCATTTTATCTCATTTGTAAAGGAAAATTCATACTTTCATCATCATCTCCCCCTTTATTGTCTGTATACTATTCTTCAGGAGGATTTTATCATGCTTAGAATAATTTTGATGGTACTTTCGTTACTTATCATGATTGGAACGCATATTGCCGCAAACCTAATTCCGCTTAACGGGCTGACTACTTGGGAAATTGCAAATCGTGTACCCGTTCTTTTCATGCCTGCAGAATATGTTTTCTCTATATGGGTCGTTCTAGATTTACTAATGGTAAGTTGGTTATATTTATTTTCCAAAACAACAGCTGGACTTTCTTCTTCGATTGTCACGCTTCGGACAATCTGTTTTAGCGTCAGCTGCTTTTTAAATATCGCATGGTTATTACTGTGGCATTATGGTTATTATTACTGGGCGATTGTTAGTGTCATCGGTTTATTGAGTTGTTTGTTACTCATTTATTTCAGTTATCCTAAATTAGAGAGTTCCAATCGCGAACGAATGGCGATTTCCGCTTACATGGCTTGGATTTTCATTGCGGTAATTGCTAACAGTTACTATGCTTTCAAATTTCACGATTGGACAGGTTGGGGTTTAAGTGATCCCCTTTGGACTGTTATTTTTTTAAGCTTGGCTACAGCTATCGCACTACATTTCATGTATCATTACCGAGATTCTGTTTTTAATCTTATTATTATTTGGTCTTTTATCGGGATCGCTATAAAAAATGGAACAGATGAATTATTTGTTTCCACCGCCGCTTTATTTCTTTCGGCTGTAATTGTATTCATTCTAGTCATGGGTAATCGCTTTTCTAAAACACAAAACCTCTAACACAGTTGCATTTTTATAGCTGTGTTTTTTTCATATGAGGATTCATGAAAGTAGGGTATATGTTACAGTATGAACTATCATGCTATATCGTATGGGAGGTTACGCTATGTCAAATTCAAAATTACTCTCTTCACTCTGTTATTTCAGTGTCTTTTTTGCACCATTGTTACTTCCGACTATTATCTTTTTTGTAACGGATGAATATGAAGTGAAACAACACGCGAAAAAGTCCTTAGTTTCTCACATCATTCCAATGGCTTTATTGATTGCAGGATTTATCATCCTATCATTTTCTATCTTCTCCTTAAATTCACAGTCTACTTCACTAACTGATAGCCATATGATGGTTTGGAGCGTATTACCGTTACTTTTTATCATTTTATACAGTATACTTTTTCTAATCGTATTAGTATGGAATGTATATCAAGGCGTTAAAGTATTAAAGTAACTAATATCATTTATGCAAATCATTAAAAGTACATGGAGAGAGTATGATATAGTATGAATTGAATAAATCGTACGGAAGAAAGGATTAGTGAATATGATTGTAAAAAACGATGAAGAATTAGAAGGCTTACGCGCAATCGGACGTATTGTCGCCGAAATCCGAGAAACATTAAAGGGCGCTACTGTACCGGGTGTCACAACAAAAGAACTCGATGAAATGGCAGGTCGTTTATTCACAGAAAAAGGCGCTGTCTCTGCACCCATCGATCAATACGACTTCCCTGGTTATACGTGCATAAGTGTAAATCACCAAGTAGCACACGGAATTCCTGGAAATTATGTCATTCAAGATGGCGACTTAGTAAATATAGATGTTTCAGGTTCAAAAGACGGCTACTTTGCGGATACAGGTATTTCATTTGTTGCAGGTACTCCTGATGAAGCTAAACAGAAGCTATGTGATGTAGCAAAGTCTGCGTTGGAACGGGCGCTATTGAAAATAAAAGCGGGTTCTAGTTTGAATCAGATTGGGAAAGCTGTGGAGCGTGAAGCAAAGGACAATGGCTTACACGTGATCAAGAACTTAACAGGACACGGCATTGGTACTTCTTTACATGAAGAGCCGCAGCATATCTTGAATTATTTCGACCCTTGGGATAAGGAACTGTTAAAAGACGGAATGGTTTTGGCTGTCGAGCCGTTTATTTCACAAAAAGCAGAGCATGTAATTGAACTAGATGATGGCTGGACATTTGTGACGCCAGACAAGTCACTAGTGGCTCAAATCGAGCATACGATTGTTGTAACAAAAGGCGAGCCAATCATTTTAACATCTCTTGATTGATAGCTAAACGAAAAGAGCATACGCGACTGCGTATGCTCTTTTCGTTTATTTCTTTTTTCGTTTTGACTTTGACTTTTTTGGTGCTGATTTCTTCATTTCATCTACCGTTTTTGAATTACCTTCGATTAATTGACCATGATACCAAACCTTTTGTACAGTTTTGATACCTTTTGTCACTTTACGATAATCGCGTTCTTCAGCATAAGATAATAGCGTTAGAACTTCACCATCTGCACCTGCTCGGCCTGTTCGCCCAGAACGGTGTACATATTGCTCTACAGTATGTGGCACATCCACGTGGATAACGTGTGTCAATCCTTCGATGTCCAATCCGCGAGCCGCTAAGTCAGTTGCGATCAATATACGAATTTCTCCTGATCTGAAATCCTCTAAAGTCTTTTGACGATCGAGCTTCTTCATATCGGAATAAAGTACAGCAATTGGTGCATCGTTATACAACAATTTCAATTCTTTCATCCGCAATTGGTCTACATTGTTCATAAACGTCAACGCACGCACACCTGATAATGCAGAAATACCGCGCAACACATCGGTCTTTTTACGATCATCGACTTTAACATACGAATGAATAATTTGTCCAATGTCGGGTATATCTTCAGCATTTACCTGCAAACGAATAGGTTCTTTCATCATATGTTTTGCTACCAATTCAATTTCATCTGTAATCGTTGCGGAAACAACTGCTATCTGACGATTAGGATTCGTTGCTTCAATCAAACTCTTTACAAGTACTCGATATTCACGGGACAATAATTGATCACCTTCATCAATTATTACGTGTTGAATATCATACATCTTTAACTTTCTCTCTTTCACCAGTTCATTCAATCGCCCTGGCGTTCCGACTACAATCGTCGGCTTCTTCTTTAGCTTTTCAATCTGGCGTTGCATATTCGCTCCACCAATTAGCTGTGTCACTGTTACAGATGTACCTTCGACCAAATCGCGAATCACATTAACGATCTGCATCGATAACTCTTGAGATGGTGTGATGATCAATGCTTGTGTTTTCGGCAAGTCACCGTTCACCATTTGAATGACTGGCAATGCATAAGCTAATGTTTTCCCCGTACCCGTAGGCGACTCGGCTACAACATCTTTGCCTTCCAGCATTTTAGGAATCATCTTTAATTGAATCGGCATAGGCTGCTTAAACTTCCATTTTGTACGTAGAGATTCATTCAGCTCATTTAAAAAAGTCATTCGTTTCACTCTTTTCTATAGTTAAAAATGATCAACTGGCTATTTTTTTTGAAATTTCTTTTTCAACTTTTGAATTTTAGGCACAACTTTTACGAACATATTATAGATAAACGGGTTATACACTTTATCGATTTCTCCGATAAATTCTGTTACACCGTCTTTCTGACAGAAACTATTTTTAAAGTTATACAAGCCGTCTGATTCACTATCAAGAACGAATACGCCGCCTAAATCATACTGTTCGGCACCAATTTCCAATCCCCACTTCATCATTTCGAAATTCATAAGATAGCTAGGATTCAAATTACGTTTTACGTTGGAACTACCTGCATACAGATAATAGAGCTTACCATTGTAGTTAATCGTGACAGCTCCTGCTAAATAGTCATCTTCATGCTTGGCCAAATAAATTCGTAAATCATCAAAAGCTTCACGCATTTTTACGAAGTACTCATACGAACGAATGGAAATTTGATTTCGCTTGGACATCTCTTCATGAATCTCGAAAAACTTCTTTAAATAGTCGTCACTTCGAGAATAGGTAACTTCTACACCTTTACGCGCTGAACTACGAATTTTACTTCTCGTTCTACCGCGAAACTTCAGCATAAGAGATTCTTCATCCTCGTCAGTCAATTTCACAATCATATTGTATCGCGGCTGAATCAGGTCTTCTTTTCCCGCGCCCTTGTTGCGTACTATGTAACCGGCATTACGATACATCTGGTCTAACTCTTCCGTGAAGAGCTGTTCAGGATCCATCTTCAACGCGAACGCTTTATATTTCTTTACTAGTACTTCCGCTTCTTTCAACAATTCTTCTACTAACTGTTGATCGTGTAAATCACAAATTGGTCCGCGTGGAGCATACAGTAATGAGTACCCACCTGGAACTTTTCTAATAAGCAAAGACATCGCCGCAACGATTTCTCCGTCACGTTCTACATATACTTGCTCATTTCCCCAATCATCTTTAACGTTAGCCCAGTTAGGGTCTTGAGTGATCGATCGAAAAGGAGAATTTCTCACAAACGCTTCATATCTTTTAACATCATCTACATTTTTTTTATCTAAAATCGGCACTGCTGGAACACTCCTTACGTTACTCTAGCTCCGAATGTTTTAAATTTCTGCCCCCCAAAAAAAGGAAGAAGTTCAACAGAACGGTACAGCCATAGCTCTATTAAGTGTAGCCTACTGTATTTTTCAAGTCAAGAAAGGAAGAAACATCATAGTTATTTGACATCTACAACAACTACTTTTAATAAAAACCTGCCTGTTAAACACTAGATACTATTCCGTTATTACCCATAATAGCCTATACTATGAAGAGGGAGAAAAGTTTCATGGATTTTATTTAAAGGGGGAAATATCTATTGAGAGGTTCAGTACGTAATAAATTGATAGCGCTTGCAGCATTAGTTATTTTGATTCCGTTGCTTACTGTGGGAGTCGTTAACTACTTTGTTGCTAAACAAGAGTTGGAGCTAGTCGGTGAGATGGGACTAGAAAATGGTACATATGCCGTCTTGGATTTAATCGATGAATTAAACATACAGGTTGAAGACGGTACGTTAACATTAGAAGAAGCACAAGAACGAGCAAAGACAAAAATAATGGGTCCAATGAATGCTGATGGTAAACGTTCATTGGAAAACCCCGTAAAATACGGCGAGAATTTCTACTTCTATGTTGTAGATGAAGAAGGTACTTTACTCGTTCACCCACAAAATGAAGGTGATAGCTTATACGAATCGAAGACAAAAGACGGTCGGTATTTCATTCGTGAAGTCATTTCCGAAGCACAAAGTGGCGGTGGCTTTGTACAATACGATTGGCCATTACCGACAAATCTAAGTGTGGAAGCACCTAAAATCACCTATAGTCTTCAAGATCCACACTGGGGATGGATTATAGGTGCTGGTACGTATTTAGTAGACTTCAACGCTGGGGCTAAACGTGTGCTATCGTACACATTGATTTCTATTGTTCTTTCCGTTATTGCCGGCGTCGCGTTATTTTCTATTTTCTCCGGTCGTCTAACGTCTTATATAAAGAACATCCGACTCATCACTGCAGAAATCGCACAAGGTAAGCTGACAGGCGACGACATCCCGATCCGTTCGCGTGATGAATTAGGACATTTGGCTGAAAATGTCAATGAAATGAAAAACAGCTTAAACGAAATGGTCGGCCATACGAGACAGTCTTCAGATCGTATGAGAGCATCGTCTGAAACACTAAGCGCTATAACAGAAGAAGCTACAGCTTCTGCCGATGAAATCCATAATGCCATTGCCGAAGTTTCAAGTGGCGCTGTAACACAAGCTGAAGAAGCGGATATCGCGATTACAAAAGTGGAGAATTTATCAATTCTGATTTCCAACGCGAGCGAGCAATATGAACATGTCGTTAAAGAGATGCATAGTATTAATAATTTGCAGAGCTCAGGAATGGAAAAAGCAGAGAATTTAGAAGTAAACTCTCAGAATTTCAATGTCGTTATTCATGATTTGCAAGGAAACTTCTCACAACTCGTTACTAGAATGAACGAGATACAAACGATTGTGCAGACGATTTCTTCTATCTCCGAACAAACAAACCTGCTCGCACTAAACGCTAGTATCGAAGCAGCACGTGCGGGAGAGCATGGTAAAGGGTTTGCCGTCGTCGCCAATGAAGTACGTCAATTATCCGAAGATACTAATGATGCAACGACAAGAGTTCGCGATCTTTTAGTACACATTCGTAAAGATACGACATCTGCCGAAAACCAAATGAAACATACCCTTGAGTTATCAAGTAATCAAGAAGGTACGATTTTAGAAACTAAAGAAGCTTTCGTACAATTATCCAGTTCGATCAATAACATCACCAATTTATTGCGTATGATGGAAAATGATATGAATAGTATGGATGACAACCGTCAAAGCGTTGTACAAGCAATCAACCAAATCGCTTCAGTCGCTACCGAATCAGCTGCTGCCACAGAAGAAGTTAACGCTTCAATTGATGAGCAAAAAGAAGCAATCAACACTATCATGCACGCTTCTCTCGACCTCCATGCCGAGGCTGAAAAAATGCATGATCTTGTAGATAGATTCAGTTAATAAGTGAATAGATTAAAAATATCCCTACGCAAATGCGTAGGGATGTTTTTAATCTTCAGTAGCGTTTTTATACTTTTTATAATAATTGATCTGCCTCATCAACATATAGAACTTCCGTTTCAAATGACTATCCTTTTTATAAAACAATGGATTGCCATAGTTACCTGATTTAATAAGCGAACGAATTTCTTTTTTCATCTCAGGATTATAAACAAATTTCTTCAGCACAGCTTTTGGCACGACCGTAAATAAGAAATGCTTATCTAAATACGTCAACGGTTTTTCGACTCCATAGACTAAATCATCTACTAAATATTTCGCCATGTTCTCTCCACACTGCGTAATATAGTAGCTTGAACGTCCTTGTCGGATATTCACTTCAAATACTTTGAACTTCCCATCACGCTCATCATATTTCAAATCGAAGTTACCATACCCTACATAGCCAATCGCTTCTGAGAATTTAGCAAGTTTTGTCATCATTTCTTCATGATAACGCGTAATCAATGCCGTGTAATTCCCTATCGCAGTCATCGCACGTTCTTGCAATGCGACTTGTGCAAACGTAATCAGTTGCGGTTTTCCGTGTTGATTAGCATAGTACACTGCATCCCACATATACGAATCATCACCAGGAATAAAATCCTGAATAATCAAATCTTCCGTATAGCCACTCGCTTTCACCATTTGGATAATGCGATTAATCTCTTCATATGTATCCACTTTGTAAATCTTCTGCAACCCTTCGAATGGATGACGGTAATATTGTACACCGTCACTAGGTTTTATAATGACCGGAAACAATACATCATCTGTAAACGGTTCATCCGAAAGACACGAATGGAAATACGTAGACGGTGTATCAATTCCATGCTTTGCACAAAGTTCATAGAAGTTTTTCTTAATATAGACCGCATTCATCAGTTCCTCATCAATATAATTAAATAAAAAATCCTCTTGCAATGCTTCACGCTGTTCAATAATCAATCGAACATACAAATCATCAGTACCAATTAAAATAAGCTTTTGATCAGCTGTACGATACTTCTTCGCTACTTCACGTAAAAACTGGACGAACACTTCAGGATCGTGTAATCCAGGATGAAACTCTTGGATGTCAGTGATTGAACTATAGCTTGTAAAAGGTAACGGTTCCCTTCCTACAATCACTGGCTTCATGTCATATTCTTCATGAAAAGAAATAGCCATATTATAGGCATTAATATTCGTTCCGACAATAATCGGGATAAAAGGATGCTTGCTCATAGATTCCTCCAGCAGACGTTTTTCCATTTAAGTGTAGATGTCTCAAATTCGTAAGTCAAGATTCTGCTGTCTTTTACTAGCCATATGTTTTAAAGACTTGGTCGTGTTCATTCCAAAGCTCCCATGGATACAGTCTAGGTGGTTCGGATACAAAACGGACAATTTCTTTCGTTGTTGGATGTTCGAACTCTAGCGTATGAGCCCATAATGCAATTTGTTCGCCAGGTTTATTCACTTGTCTACCATACTTCTGATCTCCATATAGTGGAAATCCTTCTGACGCTAATTGCACACGAATTTGATGTGATCGTCCAGTATGCAAACGAACACTTAGTAAACTAGTATCCGTTGCTGTTCCTAGCAACAGATATTCTAGACTAGCTTCCTTTGCTTCTGGATGATTTTTCTTTACGTTGTACACATGATTCTTTTTTCGATCTTTATATAGATAATGACGCAGGGTGTCCTGTCTTTTCTTCGGGACACCGCGCAAAACCGCTAAATACTTACGATCAATCTTTCCTTTACGTAACTGATCGGATAACCGTGAAGCTGCTTTGGACGTCTTCGCAAATACCATCACTCCACCAACTGGACGATCCAATCGATGCACAAGACCTAGGTAGACATTTCCAGGTTTGTTATACCGCTTTTTTATGTCTTCTTTAAGTGCGGACAATAAATCCATATCTCCACTCTCGTCTTCTTGCACCGGAATATTCACTGGTTTTTCCACTACTAACAAATGATTGTCTTCATATATTATTGGAATCTTCATTTCGTTATGTCCTCTTTCTTAATAAGATCCAATAAAGCCTGACAACCTTCTAATACTAAGTCGTAAGTTTCTTGGAAATCGCCTGTGAAATAAGGATCTGGCACATCCTTCTGATGCCTTGTTAGATCTAAAAATCGAATCACCCGCTGATGATTGTTATCACCGAATAAATTTCGAATGTTGCCGATATTCTCAGCATCCATGCCAATAATATAATCAAAATCCTCTGCATCCTTTACAGTCAGTTGACGTGCTACCATACCTTCCGAGGACACTTCGTATTCAGCAAGCTTTGCCAACGTACCTGTATGAGGGGACTTCCCTATATGCCAATCACTTGTTCCAGCAGAATCTACTTCGATTTGATCTGTTAATTGTTCATCAGCAACTAATTTACGAAAAACAGCTTCCGCCATTGGCGAACGACAAATGTTTCCTAGACAGACAAATAATACGCGTGTCATGATTTCTCTCTCCTCTTCCCTCTAAAGTAATTATCTCATAGAGTAGTATACATGATTTCTAGTCACCCTTCAGCCAGTATATTACCTATTCAATAGAAGAAAGTCACCTTCCTAAGAAGAAAAATACGAGTGAGTTTAGACTCACTTTACATTTATTTATGGTATAATAAGAACTAGGACTAAAATATCAAAAAATGGGAATACTAAATAATATCAAATGAATGAAGGAGGACTGCGGTATGCAGCTAGTATTTGAGAAAACGTGGGATGCCACATTATCTGAGCAACAAAAATTAGCTTTTATTCAAAAATACGCAATGAAGGAACCAACCAACGACGAATTCACTGCAAGTTCAATTCTTATAAAGCGCAAGCGTGATGGAGGTGTCGTCGCTACAGTTTTCTTGCAAAACAACCGTTCGACCAAGCTCGCTATTCGCGACACAAACGTTTCTGTGGTTAATGAATTCGGAGATATAGTAGCCAATGAAATGTTCTCTCTTTCAATGGATATCCCACCGTATACTGCAACGCCGTGGTCATTTGTGTTTTTACCTGGACAGGTAGTTTATGATGGTGTACCAACTGACGAGTGGAAAGTTGAAGTGAAATAAAAAACAGCTATTACTGTAGGAATCTTCCCACAGTAATAGCTGTTTTTTCTTATGCTAAATCTACGTTGTGATGAACTTGTTGTACGTCTTCCAAATCCTCTAGTGCATCGATCATTTTCTCGAACTGTTCTTGCGCTTCTTTATCTAATGAAATTTCGTTTTGCGCTAACATCGTCAATTCTGCCACGGTGAAGTCTGTTACACCCGCTTGTCGGAATGCTTCTTGTACTTCGTGGAATTGGGAAGGTTCTGCATACACAAGCACTTGCTCGTCATGTTCTTCAATATCGCGAACATCAACGTCTGCTTCAAGCAAGAGTTCTAATACGTCGTCTGCGGTCTTCCCTTCAATCCCGATGATCGCTACTGGATCGCGCTGACACCCATATTTCCTCCATTTTTACCGAAAGCCGCTCGTACTTCAGAGGCTGTACGGTTCACGTTGTTTGTCAATGCATCGACGATTACCATCGAACCATTGACACCAAAGCCTTCGTATCGAAGTTCGTCGAAGTTTTCTTCCCCGCCGCCTTTTGCTTTTTCAATCGCACGATCAATGATTGCTTTGGGTACGCTGTATGTTTTTGCACGTTCTAGCACGAACTTTAGTGCTTGGTTGGATTCAGGGCTTGGATCTCCCGATTTTGCTGCTACGTATATTTCACGACCAAACTTTGCATAGATTCTACTTGTGTTCGCATCCTTAGACGCTTTCTTCTCTTTAATGTTATTCCATTTACGGCCCATTTGGTGCACACTCTTTCCTATAGTTATAATGGTTTTCTACTATCTTTTTAGTATACCAATTGCGTTTTGACATGAAAAGTAAAAAACTTTTTTTATTTTGTGTTTGTATGAATATCATGTTGCAACAGGAATGGGTTCAGACTTTAATCATGGTTTCCTATCATCGCTTCGGCACGTGGAAGGACCTCCGCAGTTGTGCTTACGCTTTTTTAGTACAAGGTAGATTGGATGGAGTTCTGTACATATGTAAAATATTTTGTATTGTGTCGTTGCTCGACTATTTTACGTTATTGAAGTTCGTAAAGGTCAGCTTTCTATCACCGCTTCGGCACGTGGGGGATTGCCTCCCGCCATGAGCCAACAAGCAAAGCGCGCTAGTTGTCTCATGGCTTCGTCCGACCCCGCAGTTGTGCCTTCGCTGATGAGTACAGTGTAGTTTTAGTGGGCTTTGGTACTTACCGAATTAAACCTTTCAACTTCAATGTACTATGCTATTTATTTTCCTAACTGAACGTAGGCGCCTTACAAGCGGTAGGCGGAGCGATGAGACAGAGAGGCAATCTTCCTTTCTGGCTCATCGCGGGAGCCATCCGCAAGCGCCGAAGTGAGTTCAGTGACGAATTACTTCACTACATACAGAAGCGGATTGATGTGTCTTGAACTTACTACTAGTTTGTAATGTGTCGTCGCTCGACTTTTTTACGTTGCTGAAGTTAGTAAAGATCAGCTTCCTATCACCGCTTCGGCACGTGGGGGATTGCCTCCCGCCATGAGCCAACAAGCAAAAGGCGCTAGTTGTCTCATGGCTTCGGCCGACCCCGCAGTTGTGCCTACGCTAATGAGTGCAGTGTAGTTTTGGTAGGCTTTGGAACATCATAAAATTCACTTTTAGAATTCAACGTACTATGCCACTTA
>NZ_JAPMIW010000003.1:0-49976 GCF_033088395.1 Sporosarcina sp. GW1-11
TGAGTGCAGTGTAGTTTTTGTAGGCTTTGGAACGTTATAAAATTCACTTTTAAACTTCAACGTACTATGCCACTTACTTCTCCTCACCAAACGAAGGCGCCTTACAAGCGGTAGGCGGAGCAATAAGACGGATAGGTGCCCTTCCTATCTGGCTTATTGTGGGAGCCATCCGCCAGCGCCGAAGTGGGTTCAATGACGAATCACTTCACTACATACAGAAGCGGATTGAAGTGGCTTGAAGTTACTGAATCGCTGACGAACTTCTAAGATTATGTCGGATCGTTGCACGACTTTTTTAGGGTGCTGAAGTTCGTAAAGGTCAGCTTTCTATCACCGCTTCGGCACGTGGGGGATTGCCTCCCGCCCCCGCAGTAGTGCCTTTGCTTTTTGAATACAAAGAAGTTGTAGTAAGCTTTGGTACATAGTAAAATTCACCTTTAGACTGTAATGTACTATAATACGGGCTTCCCCCGCGCTAAACGCAGGCACCTTGATGCCCTAGTTGTGGAACGGGAAACGTTACTAGAGAGAGAAGTTTCATCGAAAGGTAGCGTCTATACCGATATCGATATCGCATCTGCTGAATTTGCTCATCATGCTCCGTATACAGTAGCGCTTGGTGATTCGGTAGAGTTGGATAAAGTTGAAGATGGGGCATTCATTTATCAAAAGTGCTGAATGAATGAGGTATAGCGCGATGCAAGAGTGACGTGTCCGTTCGTAGAAGTGTGATCGAGCTCATAGAAGCTTCAATATGCGTCTAAAACCAAGCTAGGTTTCCTCATTAGGGAGAGTTGTACGTGAAAACTATACATACTGTATCAAAAATCATCTCAAAATACTTGCCGATCTGGATCGTACTCTTATCCATCATTGCCTACGTCATGCCGGATGCGTTCGTCTCCATTCGGCAATTGACAGGCTTTGGACTAGGGACAATCTTCTTCTTGATGGGTTTATCTCTATCATCGGAGAAATTGTTAGAGGTCATCAAACGTCCGAAGTATGCTTTGCTTGGTGTTTTACTGAAGTGGTCAATCATGGTCGGTGTTTCGATTGCTATTGCCTATCTGTTTTTCGGTAATCAAGCAGAAATTGCGACGGGTATTATTTTAGCAGGTACGGTTCCAAGTGGTACGTCTGCGAATATTTATACGTTTATTGCAGGGGGAGAAGTCGCGTTAAGTATCACGATGGCGACATTAGATACATTTATCTCACCAGTGCTGACCCCAGTCTTATTGCAGACATTTGCGGGACGTTTCATTCCCATTGAATTTTGGCCATTATTTCTTAACATTATTTATATCGTCTTCTTCCCGCTGCTTGCAGGATTATTTGTCCAGTGGAAATTTCATCGACCGGTGGAAAAGATTAAGCCATATACAGGTGTGCTGTCGCAATTAGCTTTATTCCTCGTAATCTTGTCGGTCATTTCTAATGCACAGCAAGCGTTGTCGGAGAATTTGTCAGTGTTGCCACTTGTTTTTGTAGCTGTTACGCTGCAAGTTTGTATTCCGATGGGTGCAGGTTATTTCATCGCTAGGTGGATGGGGGTACCAGAGCGTAATGCGCGTGCAATTTTATTTCATACGGGGATTTGTAATACGGCACTTGCCGCCACGCTCGCCATGGAACATTTCGGCTCGCTCGCTGCAGTACCAGCCGTTGCTAATATGGTAATGAATTTAACAATCGGTGCTTTAATGGCTAGTTTGTTCGAGAATAAGTTTAGGCTTACGGATGAAGAACTACAGACATGAAAAACACTCTCTTTCGCAAAATGAAAGAGAGTGTTTTCTAGTGAATTAAAATACTTTATCGCCATTAAAGATGGAGTTCTTCACGATTACATAATCTACCGTGCGAATAGCGCTAAGCGTTTTTCCTCCAGCGTAAGAAATAGATGATTGTAGATCCTGTTCCATTTCAATTAATGTGTCTTTTAGTGGACCTTTATATTCCACAAACACCTTTTTTCCTTCGATGTTCTTCTTTTCACCTTTTTGGAACTCGGACGCGGAGCCGAAGTATTCTTTATATAGTTGGCCGTCTTGTTCTACTGTTTGACCGGGAGACTCTTCATGTCCCGCGAAAAGAGAACCGACCATGACCATGCTGGCACCGAAACGAATAGACTTTGCAATATCACCATGTGTACGAATACCGCCATCTGCAATGATGGGTTTAGAGGCTGCTTTTGCACATAAACGAACTGCCGCAAGTTGCCATCCACCTGTGCCGAAGCCGGTCTTAATCTTCGTAATACATACTTTTCCTGGCCCGATACCAACCTTTGTTGCATCAGCACCCGCGTTTTCAAGTTCACGCACAGCTTCTGGCGTACCGACATTACCCGCAATAACAAAGCTCATTGGTAAGTGCTTCTTAATATGCTGGATCATTCGAATGACTTGATTGGAATGCCCGTGAGCGATATCAATTGTGATGAACTCTGGAACAAGTGCATCAACAGCGAGCTGCTCAACAAAACTATATTCCTCTTCCTTAACACCTACACTAATGGAAGCAATCAAACCACGTCCATGCATATCTTTAATGAAATCTACTCGCTTCTCTGGATGGAAACGGTGCATAATATAGAAATAGCCTTCCTCAGCTAATTGAATCGCAATCTTTTCATCAATAATTGTCTGCATATTAGCAGGTACAACAGGTAATCGAAATGTATGTCCGCCTAACATAACCGATGTATCACACTCTGATCGGCTTTCTACTACACATTTTGCGGGAACTAATTGTATATCTTCATAATCAAATACAGTTTCCATTACAATCACCTCTATAAACGAATGTTTTCATATAAACTCATTGGATGGTTTGTCCTTGTGTAATTTACATGATATTTAACTGAATGTCAACGCTTACATAGCCGTATGATCAAGAACATTTATACTAACTTTCGTTTGAAATGTGCAGCTGTTAAAACGACAAATACGAATGCTAGACCTAGAGTAAGGAGATAGGATACAAAAACATCTGTGGGTAGTAGATCACCTGTCAATAATTGTGGCGGCGCAGTAGCTAGTTCAAGTGGATTCCATGATTTAGACTGCGGAAAGATAGCTGTGATGAATAACCCGATCATGGCAATAAACGTCACTACTATACCTCCATAAGATGTAGCAAAATATGTGTTTCCCCATAACGTAACAGCTAGAAGCAATAAACCAAATACATATAAACAACTGGCTGCGAAAAATAAGTGCTGAAGTTCACTTTGATCCCAATAATAAGCAGTATAGGCATATGTGATAATGAAGGATAAACCAATCGCCAACGTCCAATAGCAAAGTGCCATCATATACTTCGTCGTAATCACTGTACTTCGACGCAAACCTTTTGTCAGCAAAATCACGAGCGTACCTTTTTCCAATTCCTTTGACATCATCGTGCTAAACAGCAAAATGAAAACGACCAAGCCCATTTGCGGCACATTTTTGTAGAATTGCAACCAAGAGTCAAGTGCAGTTGGCGCAGGTAAATCCAGGATCGTGCCAGCGGGCATGAGTTGTTCTAGTAAGGCAGGCGTAATTTTAGCGGTAAATGGATTAAGGATACCTAAAATTGAGAAGATCACTACGACGAGCAATAGTTTATATGTCTTGATGCTCTCAAACCATTCCTTCTTGAAAAAGCCAAACCATTGATTCATGCAAGCACCTCCAATACAAGTTGCTCAAGTAATTTTGTTTGAGGTTGTATCGATTGCACAATAAGTTCTTGTCTGGTCAACTCTTTCATAAATGCTAAACGAGCCGCATCGTCAGCTAAAGTGACAAGTAGTGCATTCGCGTCTATTCTCATAGTAAATGGCAGGTTTTGAAGTCGTGCCATTGCTTCGGTAGCTGGAATTGTGAACGTATAGATAAACTGTTCACTAAATTGCTGCTGCAGATTGATGAGTTTATCTTGAAATATAATAGTCCCTTTATGCAACATCGCGACATAATCACAAATTTGCTCGGCATCTGAAACGATATGTGTGGAAAAGAAGACGGTAGTTTCAGTTTTAGCCTTCTGTAATATAGATAAAATTTGTGCGCGTCCCGCAGGATCTAGTGCGGATGTTGGTTCATCACAAATCAATAGCTTCGGACGGTTGAGCAAAGCTTGAGCAATACCAAGCCGTTGTTTCATTCCTCTTGAAAAGGTGCCAATCAGTGATTTGTTATCAACAAGACCGACCAATTCTAGCAATTCATCAATCCGGTTCATCTGTTCACTTTTTGGCATGTGTGTAATAACTGCACAAAGCTCTAAGTACTGTCTTGCATGAAAAAACGGATAAAATTCAGGAACATCAGGCAAATAGCCGACATATTCGTTTGAACGTGTCTCGCCGAATGTCACACGTTCGCCTGCGATCGTAATGGAACCCGCAGTGAGTGGCAGCAAGCCGAGCATGCATTTCATTAGTGTCGTCTTGCCAGAACCATTTGCTCCGACGAATCCGAAAATCGTATGTTCTGGAATGTCGAGGGTAATATTTCGTAGTACTTCGTGTGTACCGAATTTCTTCGTCACACTATTAATTTGCACGACTATGACGATCACCTCTTCCGAAGACAAAATAAACTAGTGGCCCGATAAACTGAATGAATAATACGATTAGTAGCCACATCACTTGATTGCCAAATCGATAGTGTGGGTGGCGAATGACGTGAATGGCTGAGAAAATAGCTAATCCAAATTGCAAAATAATAAGTGGAACCAAGAAGGGTAAGTATTCTAGTAATAAATCTAGGTCGTTATTCATCAACATTCCTCCAAACCAAAAAGTAGTCGTTTACGTAACTCTTGCATTTCTTCATCCTGATAAAAGGGTTCAAAGAAGGGGGCATCCATTGACTCTACTATCGATTGTTTAATGATTTCTGTATTACGCAGTGCATTTGTACCCAAATCCAATTGTTCTAGCCAATCCTTTAATAAATTAAAGTATTCATCGCCTCGTAAGGAAAAAGGAAATAAATCATGAATGCATACGTCCACGTACTTTTGTAAGTAGCAATAAAGTAATTCACGATTCTTTGAAAGAGCTGCACATTGCGCTACACCGAAATAAAATTGAAGGCATACATTGGGATGTAATTTTCTTAACGTATATAGCTCAATCAATCCGTTGATTCGATGAATGGTTTCATTAAAAATCCGAGTATCAGTTGCTGATAGGCGCAAATAAAGAGGACTACAGCCAACGAGCTGAAGGATGTTTTGGTACATCATGACTTGAATGACGCGCATCGCTTCCTCTTGCTCTTCCAGTTGTTCAAATGCAGTCGCGAGCAAAATCTCATCCCCGACGTTTGGCTTGATGACACCATCTAATAATTCCAATGTAGTTTTAGGATCTGCTTGCATAAGTGCAACTGTTGCTTGTAAAGAGTTGGCTTGACGCAGAACCCAAACATCTTCACTTAGTAGGCGGATGCGGTCAAGCCACTGATTGATCTTCTGTAAAACAGAAGGGCTGTCTTCACTCAACATATGATGGTTGAGCATCAGAATACTCATCTGTAATAAGAAGGCGGGGTCGTGATAATATAGTTTTATTTGTTCTTTAACCTCAGTGAAGACTAATTTGAATGGTTCTTTACCGAAACGAGAAGCAAATTCATAGTAGAAACTTTGGATTGCTTCTTTGGATAGCTGTCGTTCATAACCAAGCAACTCATCGACAGTCAGCCCAAAATACGAAGCGATTTTCGGCAATAGGGTGATATCAGGATAGCTTAGTCCTTTTTCCCATTTCGACACGGAAGCTTTAGATACCTGACAGTAAGTAGCGAGCGTATCCTGTGTAATTTGAAGACGTTTTCGTTCTTGTAAAATGATAGAGCCTATCCGTAACATAACATCACACCTTTCTCTATTAAGTATAAGATTAAATAGCAGTTGATTCAATCAACTGTTGGGTGATTTATGATGTGGTTAGTCAACTGATAGGAGATAAGAATGAGTAGTATGTATGATAAAGAGAGAGTGTGCAAATATACTAGAAAGATATGAGTAAAGAAGTTTCTATAAAGATACAAAAAAGCCAGTCCATGAAAGACCGGCTTCTATTCACACACTAACGGATGTGAATGGTTCTAAAATATTCTTTTTCGGTTTTGCTTGGAATTGTAGAACTTTCTCTGTCGGATCGTATGAATCTCCATAGAAATCTTGGTCTTTGTAGGTATGAATTTCTTCGTAGGTGGTTTTCATCGCGTTGAATACTTCTTTTTCATCCGCTTTGACAGGTGCTGGAGGTGTCCAGTATAGAATTTCGAGGATTGTTTGTTCCCCGGTGGCTAATGAACGGCGACTATAACCGATTTTCTGTGCATGAGTGAAATCTTCTCTTGCATAGAATTTTAATCGTTTGCCAGTATCGGGTTCTGCTTCATCTACTGGTTCAACTTCCAGTAAGATTGGCTTGTTTTTGGTCTTCAACGAATCCAGCAGTTTTTTTCCCAGCCCTTCACCGCGTGCGGCTGAAGATACGAAAAGATAATCTACGAACACGAAGTCCTCCGTCTCCACGTACATTAATACGTGCTTCGGCCCTTCTTCCTTATAGTAGACATTGCCTTTGTCATTCAATAATGTCTCCATATGTTCCTTTGACTTCATCTCTTCGATTGGAAAATACTCTTTCAATTTGTTGTACCAATGCATGTGTTAAATTCTCCTCCATAGGTAATTCGGTGTACCTGGAGCTTTTTGTTTGGGGATCAAACAGGTTGAGGAAAAAAGAGGTCAGAAAAAAATCCTCATATCTAGTATACTCTTTTTTCAGATGAAATAAACCTAAATCGTAATAAAAGTTTAATTTTTTTATTATACGCAATGAAAAACGATGATAGAGTTAACGCTATCATCGTTTTCGTATGATGTTTATCTACGGCTTTTACTTCCTGAATAAGCTTCTTTTTTCTTCTTTTCATTCATTATTTTTTTTACGACAGGATATAACACCATACCCCATTTAAATACGTTTTTCATTACTTTTATCATACTGGACTTCCTCTCGTTTTTGAAGTTGTTATTAGTAATTTCCCCGTTTACTGACTGTCTAAACTTTTCCTTTATGAATTTTGAATATAATGTGGGTCAACTCTTAATTATAATGCGTAAAGACTATGAATCCTTAATTAGAGAACTTCCGTACATAAACAAAGGAGTGAACGATATGCGTCAAGATATTCAAGAAAGACAATATAGCTTACAGGAAAAGCGATTGAAGCAACGTCGTTTAATAAAACGCTTAGAGCAGACGAGTCAAAAACTGATCGCGATGAAGCAAGAACGTGATCATCTTCACCGGCAGTTGACGAAAGAACAGCAAGACGTCGTGAAACTCGGTAAGTTTTCATTTGCTAAGAAAATTAGTGAATGGACTGGCACATGGGATGAAAAGATGAAGAAGGAAATAGAGGAAGCGGCCGAAGCTGAGTTGAAATTTAATGAAGCTGAAAAGAATGTATTGGATCTAACGGAAGAGGAGAATGTGTTAAGCGAGCAATTAAAGGATCCGGACTTTATCTATATCGAGGAAGAATGGGAAGATTTCTTAAAAGAAAAGGAAGCATGGATTCGTATGAATGACTCCGTCTCCAATCAAACATTGCAGAAAATTGCTGATGATCGAGTACGTGTCTATTCGATGATCCGTGAAATCGACGAAGCATTTGAAGCGGGTCAAAAAGCGGAACGTGCGTTGGCTGGGGCGATGAAAAAGTTAGATTCCGCTGAAGGTATATCGACGTGGGATACATTTTTAGGTGGAGGACTATTTGTGTCCGCTTTAAAGTATTCGGAAATCAATAGCTCCGATGATCTAGTTCATCAAGCACAGCGGGCATTACGCCACTATGAAACGGAGCTGATGGATGTCCAGGATGCTGCAACAGAATCCTTCCAAGTGAATAAGAATGACATCTTCACATTCACAGACGTCTTTTTTGATAATATTTTCTCTGATTGGAAGATCCATACGCGCATTACGGACGCTAAAAAGAAGCTACACGCAATCATGCAAGATGTCCGACGTATACAGGACCAACTAGCTAGAAAGCGTGCAGCTTCTGAAGAAGAAATCCGGAGACTTGATCAGCAACAGGCAGATATTATCCTGTCGTAACGTAACTTAAATTCGTGTCAGTGTCTTGCCTAAATAGCCAAAAAGAACGGTCAAGATAGGACTCAATAGACAAAAGAATGCGAATGGTAAATATGCAATCGTCGGTACGTCAAGCACAGTCGTAATGAAGATTCCTGCCACACTCCAAGGTACGAGTGGATTAATAACAGTTCCTGCGTCTTCCATTACACGGCTCAAGTTTTTATTGGCAAGGCCGACTTTTTCATAACTTGATTGGAATGCTTGACCGGTCAAAAGAATAGACAGGTACTGCTCGCCAATTAGTATGTTAATGCCGATTGCGGTAAGGGCCGACGTTAAAATGACAGATGATACTTTGCGCAATAAGCTTTCAATTTTAGTAAGTAAGCATTGAACGATGCCGAGTGTAAACAGCATGCCACCCATACTGAGTGCCAGCAACACAAGCGAAATCGTGAACATCATGCCTTCCATACCGTCGCCGCGTGACAATAATGCATCAACGGCCTCTACACCAGTTGAACCTGTATAGCCGCTAAATAGAATTTTTAGTACGTCGGAAATGCTGTAAAATGTATGAATATAAGCAATCATAATAGCGGATACTGCACTGACGGCAAGCGTCAAAATTGCAGGTACTTTAACGAATGTCAAAATAATTAGGATAGCAACTGGAACGAGTGTGTACCAATGGATTAAATTTGTTCCAAGTAGGGCGGTAGTAAATGTCTCTACCGTAGCTATATCACTTGTCGTCACGCTTGGAGACAAGGCACCGAACAGTATGAGCGAGAGTAAGAATGCTGGAATCGTCGTCCATCCCATATTGCGTATATGTTCAAACAAATCCACACCGACAATTGATGAAGCTAAGTTAGTCGTGTCGGATAAAGGAGACATCTTATCCCCAAAAAACGCACCCGATACGATAGCACCTGCCGCAAGTGGCAATGAGAGATCGAGTATATGCACCATACTGATGAATGCCACGCCGATTGTCGCTACGGTTGTTAATGAACTACCGACTGCTAAACCGATAATAGCGGTGACGATAAAGACAATCGCGTAGAAGAAAGCTGGTGTAATCAATTGAAGCCCTGCATAAATGATTGTCGGAATCGTACCGCTCATCATCCAACTACTTACAAGAACTCCGATAAAGAAAAACAGGAAAACTGCACTCATTCCTGCACTTGCTCCATCAACCAATCCTTTTTCTAGCTCTTTGTATGTGAGTTTTTTCCATAAACCGTAGCCAAATAGCAATAAAATTGAAAATAAAATCGGCACATGTGGGACGGAATCAAATTTTACAATGCTGACACTGATCATAACGACAATCAGTGTAGTCAATAACACGGAAGCTTTAACAGTAGGTGTATGTATTGCCTTGATGGGAAACATGTGAATGACCTCCTATAATTAGAACGAAAAGAACTCCATTCATCCCAAGTTGCAGGGACGAAGGAGTTTTACGTTCAGTCTCTTTTTGCTACTGCAAATAATTTCACTGAAGACTATGCTTCATTTTATATGATGTACCTATTATATACGTAAAGATATACCGTTACGAATTCTATCATTTTCAACAAATAAGTCAATAGACGATTCGCTCTATAGCACCTAACTACAACAAGTTTTAACGAATAACCCAAATTACGTTATTCCCTAAGTAGTTAGGGTAAATTAAAGTATAACAACATATAGAAAGGGATGAGTACCTATGACGACGGCCAAGGAAATGGCACCGCAACCTGAAAAGCAGAAGCGCAATTTAAAGGGCTTGTGGATTATTTTAGCTTTTGCAGTCCTACTAGTCATTGTTTTACTTCCGAATCCAGCAGACTTGCCAGTAGTTGGGCAACGTGCATTGGCGATTTTGGCATTTGCAGTCATTCTATGGGTGACAGAGGCTGTTCCGTATCCTGTAAGTGCAGCAATGATTTTAGGGTTAGTCGCTGCATTACTAGGATTAGCTCCAAATATGGAAAATCCAGAAGAAATGCTCGGAACGAAAGACGCTTTGAAAATGGCATTAATGGGCTTCTCTAGCCCAGCCGTTGCGTTAGTCGCTGCTGCATTATTCCTAGCTACCGCCATGCAAACGACCAATTTGCATAAGCGTTTGGCGCTTTATATTTTATCGAAAGTAGGCGTGAAAACAGGAGCGATTATTTTTGGTTCGATTATCGTATCCATTGTTTTAGCATTTTTCGTACCTAGTGCAACTGCTCGTGCAGGAGCTGTCGTTCCAATCTTACTCGGAATGGTAGCCGCATTCGGATTACCGACAAATAGCCGACTAGGTGCGTTGCTAGTTATTACAGCTGTGCAGTCCGTCTCTATTTGGAACGTCGGGATAAAGACAGGTGCCGCGCAAAATATGGTAGCGCTAGGCTTCATCGAGAAGGAATTCGGTGTTTCTGTTGCCTGGAGTTCTTGGTTCCTTTATGCAGCACCATGGTCAATTCTGATGTCTGTAGCTTTATTTTACATTATGAAAATGACGATCAAACCAGAAACGCAAGTGGTTGAAGGTGGTAGGGAGTTGATTCAAGGTCAGTTGGGTGAACTTGGTAAGATGAAGTCTTCCGAATTGCGCCTGATCATAATCTCACTTGCTTTACTGTTTTTATGGGCAACAGAAGAAAAACTACATCCGTTTGATACAACGACTGTCACCATTGTAGCCATCGCGATTTTACTGACACCTAAGATTGGAGTGTTCGAGTGGAAAACCGTACAGCAAATGATTCCATGGGGGACCATTCTCGTCTTTGCGGTCGGTATTTCGTTAGGAACGATCTTATTGGATACGACAGGTGCACAATGGTTATCGGATAAAGTGTTCGGTGCAATGGGCTTAAATAATATGCCGTTGCTTGCGACGATCGCTTTACTGTCCCTATTTAATATCTTGATTCACTTAGGCTTTGCCAGTGCGACGAGTCTATCGTCCGCGCTTATTCCAATCTTCATTGCATTGACTACAACTATTACGCTTGATGTCAATGAAGTTGGATTCGTCTTGATTCAGCAATTCGTCATCAGTTTTGGTTTCTTACTTCCGGTCAGCGCGCCTCAGAACATGCTCGCGTATGGTACAGGAGCCTTTTCAGTAAAGGACTTCTTAAAAACGGGTGTTCCATTGACCGTTATCGGTTATCTATTGATCCTTCTATTCAGTGCAACGTATTGGAAGTGGATTGGATTGTTGTAAGATTTAAAAGCAGAGACACACTTGGTCTTTGTTTTTAATCGCGAATAATCATTATAAATACGTATTAAGTGGTCTGGGGTTTACACTTTACAGGGAACGTAGCGTAACAATATCCTTTAGACTGTCACCTGACCTTTACTTGTAAGCTAAAGAAGTAGAGACTCATTTTGTGTCTCTACTTCTTTAGGTTTATACATCTTAGGATCTTGTAGCATTTAACTTCTTCTGCAGCTTGCGGCACGTTATCAAACCCGACGTCCACAACACTAGCGACGAGTAATACGTTACAACTGGCTATTGAGTACAAATCAACCTGTCCAAAGACGTATAGTATCAACTGAATTTGGGTTGGATAATTCCGATCAATAAGTAAATTCCGTATAATGAAATAACCTGTGTGACAATGCATGGTTATTGACAGAGGCGCAACTATCTTTTATGATTCATATCACAAATATATATAAGAATAGTGGGGTTTAGAAAATGAAGAAAATATTACTACCATTTTTAATAGTTTTATTAGCGTCTGTACTAGTTGCATGTGGTTCAAAAGACGAGGAAAAGACAAACAGCTCAACTGATAAAACAGATGAGTCAACAGGTACTAACGGTCTGTTTGATGAAGTAATAGAAAAAGGCGTATTAAATGTAGGAACAGAAGGAACATATGCACCTTTCTCTTTTCATGACGAATCGGGAAAGCTAACAGGATATGATGTGGAAGTAACGCAAGAAGTTGCAAAGCGTTTAGGCGTGGAAGCGAAGTTTTTTGAAACGCAGTGGGATGCAATTTTTGCGGGACTCGATGCAAAGCGTTTTGATATGATTGCTAACCAAGTAGGTATTAATGAAGAGCGTAAAGTGAAATATGAATTCTCACAACCGTATACACAGTCTAATTCTGTGTTAGTCGTCAGAGCAGGTGAAGACATCGCATTTGACGGGATGGAAGGCAAAAAAGCAGCACAGACATTGACGAGTAACTATGGTGAACTTGCGAAGTCAAATGGGGCGGAAATCATTAAGATTGATGGTTTTAACCAGGCAGTTGACTTAGTGATCGCCAAGCGTGCGGACGGAACATATAATGACAAACTTTCAGTACTTGATTATATGAAACAAAAACCGGATGCACCAATTCAAATTGTAGAACAGGAAGATATTTCGGAGGAAAATAAATCGAAAAATGCATTTCTGTTCAGACAAGGTAACACAGATTTAGTGGACGAAGTAAACAAAGCATTAGATGCGATGCGTGAAGACGGTACGTTACAAGAGATCTCCGAAAAATGGTTCGGCGAAGATGTATCTTAACAGTATCGCCTTAAGCCCTGAACGGATACAGAGACTTCAGGAAATCGCATCAACTTCCATCGGGCCATTAATCGAAGGGGCTATCAAGTTTACGATACCTTTGGCGATTCTTGCTTTTATCATAGGGTTGACAATTGCTATTTTCACAGCCCTTGCAAGAATCTCAACCAGTAAAGTATTACGTGGACTTGCGCGCGTGTATGTATCCATCATTCGTGGAACACCATTGCTCGTTCAATTATTTATTATTTTCTATGGATTGCCGACAATTGGCATCGTCATTGATCCATTTCCATCAGCAGTCATTGGATTTTCCTTGAATGTAGGGGCTTATGCTTCTGAAATTATTCGGGCTGCGATTTTATCCATCCCAAAAGGACAATGGGAAGCAGCCTATTCTATCGGCATGAATTATTCTCAGGCACTACGTAAAATCGTTTTACCGCAAGCTGCGAGAGTGTCGGTTCCTCCTCTTTCAAACTCCTTTATCGGATTGGTAAAGGATACGTCATTGGCTGCGACAATTTTGGTGGCAGAGACATTCAGACGTGCACAAGAAATTGCATCGATGAATTACGAGTTTTTATTCGTCTACTCGATGGCTGCACTTGTTTACTGGGTAATTTGTTTCGTTCTATCCATTATTCAAGGTAGAGTTGAAAAACGCCTCGATCGTTCTGTTGGCAAGGGAGGTATTTCATGATTACGATAGAAGGACTGAAAAAGTCATTTGGGTCATTAGAAGTGATTAAAAATGTGGACTTGGAAATTGGGCAAGGAAAAGTAGTTGTTATTATCGGACCGTCCGGCTCAGGTAAATCTACATTATTGCGCTGTCTCAATGTGCTTGAAACACCGAATGCTGGCAAGATCACGATTGACGGTCAACAGCTAGACTTCGACAAGCCAGTCTCCAAGAAGTCGATCAGTACATTCCGCCGTCTAACAGGGATGGTATTCCAAAGTTATAATCTATTCCCGCACTTAACTGCGACAGGAAATGTCACGGAAGGATTGAAGACGGTAAAGGGTGTTTCTAAGAAGGATGCGCAACAAAAAGCAGAACAATTACTTGAAAAAGTTGGTTTAACTGCGCATAAAGATAAGTATCCATATCAGCTATCAGGTGGTCAACAACAACGGGTAGCTATCGCACGTGCACTCGCGATGGATCCGAAAGTGATGTTGTTTGATGAACCTACGTCAGCGCTAGATCCAGAACTTGTCAATGAAGTGTTGCATGTTATGAAAGATTTGGCGCATGAAGGTATGACGATGGCTGTGGTGACACATGAAATGAAGTTCGCACGGGAAGTGGCGGATGAAGTCATTTTCATCGATGGTGGTGTCATTGTAGAAAGAGGCGTACCTTCACAAATTTTCACTAATCCACAACATGAACGTACGAAGAAGTTTTTTAGTTTATTACAGTGAATTCGAAAAGTGCTTGGCATTCTGTTGATGCCAAGCGCTTTTTTATGTTTCTAATGGTGGATGCCATCGATAGATATCGAGTGGTATTTTTCCTTTATCGTCAAACTGAATGCCTTCTGATTCGAGTCGTTGTCGTTGTGTATCTCCTTTAGCTTCAGCGTTATCAGGAGTAGAGATGCCGCCTTGCGCATTGATAATTCGATGCCACGGTAAGTCGTATTTTTTGCTCATGGAATGTAAGACACGGACGACTTGTCTGGCGCCGCGTGGATTACCGGCTTCTGATGCGACCTGTCCGTATGTCATAACGTGGCCTGCCGGGATTTGCCGGATGATTGCCACTGCTTTTTCTGTAAATGTTTGCATAAGTCATCCTCCTTTAGTTAAAAGCGTAGCATAGAATCTACAGCATGTCACACAGTTAAGGTGCGTATTTAGTAAGCTAGATATGCTATCATTTAACTATAGATAGAAAGGAGAATGATTATGTACTCCCACACACTTGAGTATGCAAAAACACTAGATCAACAGGATGAATTAGCTTCCTATCGTAAGGAATTTTATTTGCCAGAAGAGAAAATCTATATGGATGGTAATTCGCTTGGTTTATTATCGCGACGTGCGGAAAAAACATTACTTGAACTGCTTGATTCTTGGAAGGTTCTCGGGATTGACGGTTGGACGGAAGGTACACATCCGTGGTTTTATCTAGCGGAGCAGCTTGGCGAACGAATGGCACCGTTAGTCGGAGGAAAGAAATCGGAAGTCATAGCGACCGGTTCCACGACAACGAATTTGCATCAACTCGTTTCAACATTTTATCGACCAGCAGGTAAGCGTACCAAAATATTGGCGGATGAATTGAATTTCCCTTCCGATATTTATGCATTGCAAAGTCAGATCCGCTTACGAGGTCTTACTTCAGAAGAACATCTGATTCGGGTAAAGAGTGACGACGGACTGACTCTCAACGAAAATCGCATTATCGACTCGATGACGGATGAAGTAGCGCTAATTGTCTTGCCATCCGTATTATACCGTAGTGGACAGGTGCTTGATATGAAGGCGCTTACAAATGCGGCGAATGATAAAGGTATTCCTATCGGGTTTGATCTCTCGCATTCGGTTGGTTCGATACCACATGCATTACATGAATGGGGAGTGGACTTCGCATTTTGGTGTACGTATAAGCATCTGAACGGCGGTCCGGGTTCTGTTGGTGGGTTATTCATCAATGAACGCCATTTTGGTAAAGAAGCGGGTCTAGCTGGTTGGTTCGGCGCTGATAAAACGAAGCAATTCGATATGGAACATACGATGACAGCAGCTAGTGATGCAGGAGCGTATCAAATAGGAACTCCGCATGTACTCAATCTAGCACCTTTAATCGGTTCGCTTGAAATGTTTGAGGAGCTTGGAATGGAGAAGATTCGGGAGAAGTCTTTGACGCTGACAAAATATATGTTGGATTGTATAGAGACAGAGCTAAGTGACTATTCATTCAGTATTGGTAATCCGCTAGATTCTAGTCGTGGAGGCCATCTTTTATTGCTACATGAAGAAGCTGCGAGAATCTGCAAAGCATTAAAGGCGGAAGGTGTAATTCCGGATTTTCGAGCACCCGACGGTATTCGCTTGGCTCCCGTTGCGCTCTATAATTCATTTGAAGACGTATGGCAAACAGTCCAGATTTTAAAGCGAATCATGAAAGACGAAACGTATAAGCAGTATCCAAATGAACGGGGTGTCGTGGCATGACAAATGAATGGATTGATATTTCGCAACCGCTCAATAAGCAAATTGCAGAGTGGCCGGGTGACACACCATTTTCCTATGAGGTGGCAGTGTCTAAAGAGCAATCGGGCTCAGTCAATATTGGAAAGCTGACGATGAGCACACATATCGGGACGCATACAGATGCACCATTTCATTATGACGATGATGGATTACGAATTTTGGATTTGCCGATTGATCTTTATATCGGGCGTGCTTGTTTGATTGATGTAACAGGCGTGAACTGTGTGACGCGCGCGCATTTGGAGAATATAGACTTTAAAGGGGCCAAACGGGTTCTATTGAGAACAAGTAGTCATCCAACGCCAAAGGAATTTCCCGAAAACTTTACTGTAATCGGTGAAGATGTTGGGCCTTTACTGAAGGAGCGAGGTGTTCGTTTGCTCGGTGTCGATACGCCTTCTGTCGATTCGGAAAACAGTAAAGAATTAGTAGCCCATCATTCGCTTTATCGCAATGATGTCATCATTCTTGAGAACCTAGTGTTAGATTCACTGGAAGTAGGGCACTATGAACTTATTGCGTTACCTCTTGCGTTAGAGGATGCGGATGGTAGTCCAGTGCGTGCGGTAGTTAGGAGGTGTCAATCATGACAGAAAAGGGGATTCATACAGATTTTCGTGAGTCAATGACTTACGGAGAATATTTGAATTTAGATAAAGTGTTATCGAGTCAACAGCGATTATCAGGTCACCATGATGAAATGCTGTTCATCATTATCCATCAAGTTAGCGAACTATGGATGAAATTAATTTTGCATGAGCTTGAAACTGCAATTGAATCGATTCAACAAGATGAATTGCCAGAAGCGTTTAAAATGCTTGCGCGTGTGTCAAAAGTTCAATCACAAATTATTCAAGCGTGGGATGTACTCGCTACATTGACACCTGCTGAGTATATGGAATTCCGCGATAGCTTGGGTCGTGCCTCTGGTTTCCAATCTTATCAAAATCGTTTAATCGAGTTCGCTCTGGGCTATAAGCAACCGCAAATCATTACGATATATGAGAAAGACCCACACTTGTCTGAGACATTAGCAAAGGCCTATCGTGCACCTGGTATTTACGATGTAGCAATCCAAGCGTTGGCACGCGCTGGGTTCCCAATCAATCCCAAGTTGCTTGAACGTGACTTTTCCGTCACGTATACGGGTGATCCAACAGTTGCGGATGCTTGGCTGACAGTATACCGCGACGTTGATCAATACTGGGATCTATACCAATTAGCAGAAAAACTAGTGGACATCGAAGACAGTCATCAGCAATGGAGATTTCGCCATATGAAAACAGTGGAGCGTATTATTGGTTTCAAAAAAGGGACGGGTGGATCGTCAGGTGTGAACTACTTAAAATCGGTACTTGATCATCGCTTTTTTCCAGAACTATGGGATGTACGAACTAAAATTTGACAAACTATTAAGTTGGAGATTATGATGAAGTCTAAATAATCAGAAAAGAAAGAGGTGGTCAACTGATGAAGAAGAAACCGCTCGGTCACTTGTTGCTCGCATTCGCGTTGCTACTACAACTCGCTGTGCTGCCATTGCAAATCGCTGCTGCAGAACCCGAAAAGTCTCCTACCTGGATTCCATCAATTAATTATTTAGCACTAGGGGATTCATTGGCAGCAGGAGTTACGCCTACTAATGAATTAGGCAAAGGATACGCGGATTTTTTGGCAGAAAAACTAGCAGGGGAAGAACTATTACAAACTAGTAATAAAGGTTTTTCGTATCCTGGTTATAAGACTGATGATATTCTGAAAGATCTAGAGTTGAACGTTACGAAACCTGTACTTGGTATGGGTCATCAAGATCAAACAGCAACTATTCAACAGTCTATTAAAGAGTCAAACCTAATTACCCTATCAATTGGAGCAAATGACGTGCTTTCAAAAGTGAAGTTTGATGAGAAGGGGACGCCACTATTTAAACCGGAAGAAATCCAATCTTCCATGATGAGTGTGGGAATGAATATCCAAAAGATACTAGGCAAAATATATCAGTTGAATCCAAAGGCACAAGTGTACGTAATGGGTTACTATAATCCGTTTCCTACGTTAAGTGCAGATGTTCAACCGACGATTGGACAATTAGTCAACAGTTTAAATGCTGCGATTAAAAGCGGGTTAACAGGAACGCCAGCTCATTTCGTCAGTACTGCCGAATTGATTGCCAAGAACTTTCCTGTATATTTACCAAATCCCCAAAACATTCATTTGAGTGAAGCAGGCTACAAAGTCGTTATGAATGCCTTCAATGAATCACTAATGAAGAACTATCCATGGTTTAAACAAGACGTACTGACAGTAAATACGAAAGACGCGTCCACTGTAGAACTTAATTGGGAGCCAGTTATTGACACAGGTATGATTATGACGTATCAAGTATTCAATGGCGATCAAAAAGTTGCAGAAGTGATGGGTCCAGTTCTTACGTATGAAATCACAGATCTTCAGCCGAATAAAGAATATAGTTTCACTATTAAAGCAGTTAGTCAAAATGGAAAAATGAGCATTCACAATCTAAACAAAGTCTACACGTTAGACAGTGTACCGACTGAGCCAACTGTGATGTTTACAGACATTTCTAATCATTGGGCAAAAGATGTAATCGAACTAGCCGCTATGAAAGGTATTGTCGGCGGATATACAGATCATACTTTCCGTCCGAATCAATCACTAACACGCGCACAGGCGACTTCTATCATCGTTCGCGCATTAGATTTGAAGCCGCAAAGTACGAAAATGGCATTCGATGATTTGGCTTACTATGCAGATAGCACGAAGGCGGATATTCAAGCAGCTTACGAGTATGGTTTGATGAGTGGTGTAAATGGTCACTTCATGCCAAATAAACCAATTACTCGCGCGCAACTAGCTTTGCTACTTAGCCGTACGTATGCAGTAGCGACAGGCAAGCCATTCACACCAACAGCACCTGCACCATTCAATGACATCCAAAAATTTTCCAAAGATACACAATGGGCAATTGCTGGGTTGTATCAGTTGAACATCGCAACGGGTGACCAAGGGAAATTCATGCCAAACGCTCCTACTACAAGAGCGCATGCAGCAAAGATGATTGTGAACTCGATGCAAGCGATTGGTCAATAAGCAATAAAAATGGAAGGGCTCGGATCTATCGAGTCCTTCTTTTTTATTGTACTTTAATCTTAGGAAAAAGTAATGTGGAAGCGGGAAGTATACCATTACGCTACGTTCCGATGGGCCCACGATGAACCCACCCTCTAAAGCATAAATCCCTATCCGCTCATTAAGTATTCGTTATCGTTTTACTGTCTTTATGCAGTACTGCCGGAAACAACCGCTTTTCTAGCGGACTCAATCGCAATCGGTAACGTCGCAATACTACTAGAAATGAAAAAGGCTGCCGTGTAGGCATCTTTTGTATTACAATAGAAAAGCAATACGGGATTGCCGTAAGTCTTCAAGGAGACACTATAAACAAATAAGTAAAGGATGAGTATACCGTGATAAAATACGTCAACGAAGAACAGCAGACCTATGAATGTGTCCTATCCTCGCTCACTATCCGCAGTTACGCTGGTGGCGAAATTACCAATAGGGGCATACAGTAAGAAGTTAGCTGAAAATTCGTTTGTTAGCTTAACAATGCTTTACATTGCAAGCAGAAAAGAATAAAATTATGGTAATAGTTAATTACCCCAACTAACCTTTAAAGGAGTGTTTCACGTGAAACGACAACCACAGTTTTTTGCAGAATATATTCAACTTTATCGTCCTTTATTAAATCGATTAAATACCCTTCTCGCACCATACGGTTTGTTTAATTCGCAATGGGGCATACTAAAGCTATTGAAGCTTGAAGGAGAAATGACTTCGGCAGAAATTGCTTCACGTCGTCAAGTAGAGAAGCCAAGTGTCACGAAAATCATTCAGCGCCTACTAGAAATGAATTTAGTAAGTATACGACCTGGTACGGATCGTCGAGAAAAGTGGATTGGTTTGACTGAGCTTGGACACGAAACAGTAGATAAGGTCGTTTTACAATTAGAGACTTTGTATTGTGAACTTTTGGAAGGCGTTGAGCTTGAGGATATTGAAACAGCAATTCGCGTAATGGAGTCAGCAAGAAAAAATCTAAATAAATAAGAGAGTGATCAGATGAACAATAAGGAAATCTGGACAAAGGACTTTATTGTTACTTCTATTATTAATTTCTTTTTAATGTTAGTGATGTATTTATTAATCGTTACGATAGCACCTTTTTCAGTGAAAGAATATGGCGTCTCAACAAGTGTGGCGGGGCTTGTGTCAGGTATATTCATTATCGGAACATTGATTGCAAGACTTGCGATAGGTGGATTGATTAGCAAAGTAGGTAGTCGCAGAATTTTATTAATCGGCTTGGCGATAACTGTTTTATCTTCTGCCTTTTATCTAGGAGCGGTTAATTTACCATTATTGATGGCAAATCGTTTCTTCCATGGAGTTGGTTTAGGTATCGCATCGACTGCAACAGGAACAATGATTGCTCAAATGTTGCCGCCATCACGAAGAGGGGAAGGTATTGGTTACTTTAGTTTAAGTACAGTACTTGCGACTGCAATCGGACCGTTTCTTGGTATTTTCTTAAGTCAGCACTTTGAATTTCGTGTATTGTTCTTTTTCTGTTTAGCTCTTAGCATTTGCTGTGCAGCTATGTTTTTCTTTGTTAAGAAAACACCAGCCGTTATGCCTAAAAACGATGTAAAAGTGTCAAAAGTGAAATTTGGTGTTAATAGTTTACTGGAAAAACGCGCATTGCCTATTGGGTTTATCACGTTGTTGGCAGCTATGGCCTATTCAGGTGTTTTGTCATTCATTTCGTTCTATGCAGAAGAAGTTAATTTAGTAAGTGCGTCGAGCTTTTTCTTTTTAGTGTATGCCATTGCTGTATTATTTTCTAGACCATTTACTGGAAAGCTTTTAGATGCAAAAGGTAATAAGTTTGTAGTATATCCGTCGTTGTTGTTATTTGCAGCGGGGCTTTTACTATTGAGTAGTGTGCAGGTAGGTTGGGTGTTGTTGCTTGCAGGAGGAATTTTAGGTCTTGGCTTCGGTAATTTCCAATCATGTGCGCAAGCGATTGCTTTACAGGGAGTGAAGCCGGAGCGTCTAGGTGTTGCCACGTCTACGTTCTTTATCTTTTTAGATTTTGGATTTGGTTTCGGTCCATACGTACTTGGTTCACTTATACCGATTATAGGTTATCGTGAGTTGTATGTCGTACTTACAATTGTTGTAGTCATTGCACTTTTCTTATTCATGCTGTTTAGCCGAATGAGAAAAGGTTCTGAACAGGCAACAGTGTAATTAGAATAATCAGTAGAAGAAAAGACACTACGTCAAACAGCGTAGTGTCTTTTCTATAGATATTAAGCGGGTGCGACTAGTACGCGCGTAAATATGGCCGGCTTTGTCTGCTCGTTAGAAATTGGTAATGCTATCATTCATCTTCATCATATTAAGTAATTCATCGTAATCCTCACGTTCTAGACGCAAGTCCCGTCTAAGGAGTATAAGTGAAACAATCCATATATTGAAATAATTTTTATAGTAACGAACCAGACATAAAAACACCTGTGAGGATAAAGCTCACAGGTGAAAAGGTTAATTTGTATAGTTATCGAAATAGCCTTGTATGAAGACGATTGGTGTTCCTTTATCGCCACTTCCAGAAGTTAAATCCGATAATGAACCGATCAAGTCTGTTAGCTTACGAGGTGTTGTTCCTTGTGAAGCCATAGAACCCATTAAGTTTGTATCTTTTTTCTCAATAAAGTCAGAAATAGCATGTTTCAACTCTTCGCCACGTAAATCAGAGAAGTCATTGTCTGCTAAATACTTTAGTTTTACTTCATTTGGAATGCCGTCTAATCCACTAGTGTAAGCAGGGGACACGACTGGATCTGCCAGTTCCCAAATCTTGCCGACTGGATCTTTAAATGCGCCATCTCCATAAATCATGACTTCAATATGTTTGCCCGTTTCTTTTTTTAGCATTTCTTGAATGTTGTCGACAACAGGTTGGCAACTATGCGGGAACAGTTTAATACTGTCTTCTTGTGCTTTGTTGGCACCAAGTAAACCGAACTGTTCATTGTAGCCACTACCGTCGATGGATTCTGCTAAGATGTCGTCTAAGCTGTAAACTTTCTCAGCACCATTCGCTTCAAGAATTCGCTTCGTTCTAAAACGTGTATGGATATCACATGTTAGCACTGTTTTTGTATAATCTAAAATCGTTCTAGCGTTGTTTGAGAAGATGACTTCGTGTTCTAAACCAAACTCGTCCATTAATGATTTGTAGTATTCAATGTAATCGACACCAGTGAAGGGGTGTTTATTTTCACCAAAATGTTCACGGAATTCAGCTTCAGTCAACACATCTGTCCAAGGATTAACGCCTTTTTCATCTAAACGATCTAGCTCTATCAAGTGGTTTCCGACTTCATCAGAAGGGTAGCTAAGCATTAAGACAATTTTCTTTGCACCTTTTGCGATTCCGCGCAAACAGTTACCAAAACGATTACGACTCAAAATAGGGAATATCACGCCAATTGTATCATCACCGAATTTTGCCTCGATGTCTTTTGCGATATCATCAATAGTTGCGTAATTCCCTTGTGCACGTGCCACGATGGATTCTGTAATTGATACTATATCTTTATCTTGAAATGAAATATTCTCAACTCTAGAAGCTTCTAATACGCTGTCTACCACGATTTGTTCGATATTGTCGCCTTCATTGATGATTGGACAACGCAATCCTCTAACAACGGTACCTACTACTCTTTCCAAATCAATCGCTCCTCATTGAAACTCAATTTGATCACTCTTCACTGTATTATAGCGTGTATTTATGATATAAGTAAAATTAATATACTTAATAGGTGGTATAAGGGGTGGTTATATGTCGATCAACTTAGAATGGTATAAAGTTTTTCGTACGGTAGTTCAAAATAAAAGTTTTTCAAAAGCGGCTAGACAGTTATTCATGACGCAACCAGCAATCAGTCAAATTATTTCGCAGCTGGAAGGGGCACTAGATGCGCGTCTTTTTAATCGTACTTCTAAAGGTGTTTCATTGACTGACGAAGGCTCGATGTTGTTCGAATACGTTAATTCTGCGTTAAATCTTATTGATGCGGGAAATGAAAAATTACGTGAGCTGAAAAATTTGTCGGCAGGAGAATTGAAAATCGGTGTAGGCGATACAATCTCTCGTTACTATTTATTGCCCTATTTAGAAGCATTCCATACCAATTATCCAAGTATACGTTTCAAAATTATTAACGGAACGACAATGGAGCTTATTGCTTCATTGAAATCGGGTGAAGTTGATATTGCGGTTTGTAACTTTCCAGTGGAAGATGATTCTTTAGAACAACGTGCGTGTTTTGATGTGCAAGATACATTCGTTTATGGTGAGAGATTTGAAAAACTGTTTCTCCGACCAGTGCCATTGCAAGAATTAACAAGGCTTCCGCTTATTTTATTGGAATCTAAATCAAACTCGCGTCAGTATGTGGAAGACTTTTTATTAGAACAAGGTGTGAAAATTTATCCGGAGTTTGAATTAGGATCACATGAGTTATTACTAGAGTTCGCGCAAATCAATTTAGGTATTGCTTGTGTAGTCAAAGAGTTTTCGGCAAATTATTTGGATACTGGTAAGTTGCAAGAAGTAGAATTTTTGGATCCTATCCCGAAGCGAAGCATAGGTGTCTGCTATTTAAAAGACGTTTCTTTATCACCCGCAGCTTCTAAGTTTATTGGGATTTTAGAGAAGGAATGATGGGGAAAGGAATGATGGGAAAATGATAAACAATTCGTTGTCGCGCTCATAGAACTAGTTCTCGCGCTCATAGCCTGTGTTGCCGCGCTCATAGAACTAGTTCTCGCGCTCATAGCCTGTGTTGCCGCGCTCATAGAATTAGTTCTCGCGCTCATAGCCCGTGTTGCCGCGCTCATAGAATTAGTTCTCGCGCTCATAGCCCGTGTTGCCGCGCTCATAGAAGTAGGTCGCGCGCTCATAGCCCGTGTTCCCGCGCTCATAGAAGTAGGTCGCGCACTCATAGCCCGTGTTGCCGCGCTCATAGAACTAGTTCTCACGCTCATAGCCTGTGTTCCCACGCTCATAGAACTAGATCTCGCGCTCATAGAACTAGTTCTCACGCTCATAGAACTAGTTCTCACGCTCATAGCCTGTGTTCCCGCGCTCATAGAACTAGTTCTCGCGCTCATAGCCTGTGTTGTCGCGCTCATAGAACTAGGTTTCTCGCTCATAGCCTGTGTTCCCTTCCAACATGAAGAGGCCGAACAGTGTTCAAGCTGTCCGGCTCTTTCTCTGTATTTGTAAACTTTCGACCACAAAGCAATGTTGTCCAACAGCTTCATGCCACGCTAATGAACGAACATCAAGCTTTGGTTTCCAATCGATTTTCACAAAATGTTCTTTTCCTTGGTCAGTAATGAATGTTCATGATCATTCACACGAAAAGTTTCTAGTTGTTTGTTTTTGCTATTTCTATCTACTTGGCGGTCTTTTATCATATAAAATCCTCCAATCGTAAAAAAGTAGTCTGTCCCTTTATCCTCGATTTTGATAGTAATAAACTACCGCTAGATTCTTCCAGACCGTACGATAGAGAAAAGTAAATAGACAAACATGAGAGTTGCAACAATAGAACCTACTTCAATAAGAGGAAGATGTAAGAATATAGCGGTTTGTCCGGAAATAGCTGAGCCGATAATCAGTCCCACCATCAAAATACTGAATGCAAGCAAGACGATACTCAATGAAAGACGGTTAGCAATCTTATCGAACCTGCGGAATATGATATTCGATTCTTTCAAACCGACAGCTAATTCAACTTTTCCTTTTTCAATCGTTTTCACTGCTTTTTTAATATCGTTAGGTAATTCCACTAGAATTTCTGTATTTTTCACTAGCGAATGCCAGCCGTTCTCGAGTAAATAGCGCGGGTCATATTGTTTAAGAAATGCTTTTTTACCATAAGGCTCGATTGCTTTCATGATACTAAAAGAAGGATCTAATGTACCTAAAACACTTTCTAACGTAAGAATCACTTTTGATAAAATGGCGATTTCATTCGGCAGACGAATATGATGGCGGAACGCGATAGAAAAAATCTCCATGAACACATCGCCAAGCTTTAGATCCGTTAAGGGAGTTTCATAATACTTGCGCTGGATATTTTGTAAGTCCCGATACAAGGCATCGGTGTTCGTATGGGCATCTAGAATATCCATCGAAGAAAAAATATCAATTAGCCGTTGAATATTCCCTCTTTGTAAAGCCAGCAGTAGGGAAATGAAATGATAAGTCATTTCTTTACTAAGCTGCCCGACCATACCAAAATCAATGAAGTACACAACAGGTCCCGGTGCGATAAAAATATTGCCAGGATGAGGATCACCATGGAAAAAACCGTATTCCATTACTTGTGAAAGCATAGAGTCAGCAATTCGTTTAGCAAGTAGTCGCCGATCATACCCTTCTTTGTCTAATTGCTGTATATTACTTACTTTTACTCCCGTAACTAAGTCTGTAGTAAGTACTTTGCGTGTAGTGTATTCATCGTAGACACGTGGCACATGAATATCAGCTATCTTTGCAAATTGTCGTGAAATTCGTTCGGCATTGCGGGCTTCTAACTGATAATCGAGTTCTTCCCGCAATGATTGGGAAAATTCATGGATGAGATCGCGTAGATGATAAGCCTTGGCCCATTCCATATTCTTCTCTAAGAAGCCTGCTAAGTCATGGAGAATCGATAAATCAGTACTCACTTGTCGTTCTATATTCGGACGTTGTATTTTCACTGCTACGAACTCGCCGCTATTCAACCGGGCTTTATGTACTTGCCCAATTGAAGCAGAAGCAAGGGGTTCTTTATCGAACTCTTGAAATAATTCTTCTATCGTCCCACCTAGTTCATATTCAATAATTTCCTGCACCACTTCAAATGAAAAAGATTCGACGTGGTCTTGTAGTTTTTCAAGCTCTGATGCAATTTCCTCCGGTACTAAATCACGGCGACCACTTGCGATTTGCCCAAGTTTGATAAAAGTTGGTCCGAGTTGTTCTAGCGCAATACGTAGCTTTTTTCCAACATGATATAAATTCACATCAGCTTTCTCGTCGGCAGAAAAGAATTTTCGATCAGTCAACCCAAGTCGGAATAAAATATGGCTGAATCCATTTTTGAAAAAAACATTGATAATTTCTTGAAAACGCTGTGCATTCTTCATTCTTCGTTTCAGCAATAAGAACACCTCCGTTAGCCCCTCTCTACAAAAGATACCATTAAATCGTGTGCAGTGAACAATGAAAAGACCCCATTCCTCTAGCGCGAGAGGGAATGGGATCATGCAATCAAAAAATCTTTTTTCGATCGCGTACTTCTTTTAGATGAATCGTGTATGAGAGTATTATCTGAGACATTGATCATCCGTTGGTAAGACGCTCGTGCCTTTTATTCAGCCGCAACTTCTTTAAGCGTTGCTCTCCTGCATCCGTTAGGAAATCCTCTCCCTTTTCGAGCGGATCAAAGACTACCATGACGTCATGCTTCAGCAGCAGAATATTGGGGGAAGACCCGGTGGCTGAACATTCATGAATTGCTGTGTTGGTAGTGAAAAGGTCTTCACAAGCACAGGTGGGCAATGATCTAACGGAGATGCATAAGGTTTATAGCTACCTCGGTACGCATAGTTATCGAGTTCTCCTTATTAACGTATGTAAAGTATGCAATGTTTATGATAATGATGGCGGGAATTAACTGAACGATATAGGGAGAAAGAATATAATGAAAAAGACATCTTCGCTTGAAGATGTCTTTTTCGGTGTGTAGTATAAATAGTTATACTCCGTTTGGTAAATATATCTCCTCCCTTTTTATAATTGGAAATGTGTTATTTACCCTTTGTTTACGGGTATGAAGAATAGTAAGAGAGTTACCAAATTAAACACTAGGAGTCGATATAGTTGTGAATAGAAAATTTTGGACAAACCCCGTATTCTACATCTCGGCAGTATTTATCTTTATACTTGTCGTATTAGGTGCCGCTAAACCAGCACCTTTCGGAAAGGTATCCGAAAGATTATACCACTTTACGACAGATAATTTCGGCTGGTTTTATTTACTTGCAGTATTTATCGTCATTGTATTTTTAGTAGGACTAGCTATCAGTAAGTTTGGCGCGATTCGGCTTGGAGGCGATACCGAACGTCCAGAGTACCCATTTTTTACATGGATCGGTATGCTGTTTTCTGCTGGTTTCGGTGTAGGGCTTGTGTTCTGGGGTGTGGCGGAACCGATGAGTCATTATTTTAAATCACCGCTTGCTAGTGTAGAAGCACAGACGGAGGAAGCTGCACGTGTAGCAATGGGCTATTCATTCTTCCACTGGGGAATTTCACAGTGGGCAATTTTCGGTATGGTGGGATTAGTTATTGGCTTCTTGCAGTTCAGGAAGAAGAAAGATGGCTTAATTTCTACAGCATTGGAACCGTTGATTGGAAGCAATCGCCATGTGAAGACTGGGATTGATTCATTCGCTGTTGTAGCGACAGTCATGGGGATCGCGACTTCATTGGGAATGGGAGTTTTACAAATGAGTGGCGGGCTGGAATATGTATTCGATATAAAAAGTACATTTACCGTTCAACTCATAATTATTGCTGTCGTATTTGTTGCTTATATGACATCAGCTGCATCGGGATTGGGTAAGGGGATTGCGTATCTTGGGAATTTCAATCTCGGGATGGCGATTGCGTTATTAGTGTTTTTCTTTATTGTAGGACCAAAAGTGTTTATCCTTGAAACCTTCACATTAGCTATTGGGGATTATATTAATAATTTCATTACGTATAGCTTGCGATTACAGCCTTATCAAGGTGGTACGTGGGTGAAGGACTGGACAATATTCTATTGGGCTTGGACCATTGCTTGGTCACCGTTCGTTGGTGCATTCGTTGCGCGTGTATCAAAAGGGCGTACAATTCGTGAATTTATCATGGGCGTGATGGTCATTCCTCCAGCATTTTCTTGTATGTGGATTGCAACACTTGGAGGGACGGCTTTATATAGTGATTTGCGAAACGGTACACAAATTGCACAAGAGGTTGATCAAGATGTAACGTCTGCAATTTTTGCTACACTGCAACAATTACCTATGACAAATATCGTATCATTTTTAGCAATCGTACTCATTTTTACATTTTTAATTACGTCTGCTGACTCTGCAACATATATTTTAGCAAGTATGACAATGCGTGGAAGTTTATTCCCACCATTAGTTGTTAAATTCATCTGGGGCTTCTTGATGACTGCTATTGCGGCCGTGCTTTTGTCTGCCGGTGGACTAGAAGCGTTGCAATCAGCATCACTCGTATCCGCTTTACCGTTTACTTTATTCCTATTGCTTCTGATGTTCTCCTTGGGTAAATTATTAGCGCGTGAACCAATCACGGTCAGACCGACTGATATTCGTCAATTTGAGCATGTGGAAGGAGAAGTTAAAAAGAGACGGAAACGTAAAGAAAGTGAAAAAGAGAGAAGAATGCGTCGGGAGAAAGAAAAGGCGAGAAAAGCAAAAGAAAAAAGTGATAAGAAATATCAGGAACTTGAAAAAAAGAAATACATGGAATATGAAAAGGAAAAAGAGCAAAAGAAAGGACAAGATGACGAATAACATAGAAGCCGGATCGTTGCGTTTAGCACGAGCCGGTTTTCTCTATAACGAAAAGGGGAAATAGGCATGTCGATAGTGAAGATAGAAGATATTTATTTTAAAAGAGGCGACAATCAAATTTTGCAAAATGTAGATTGGGAAATTTCAGAGGGACAACAATGGGGCTTGCTAGGTTTAAACGGCTCTGGGAAAACGTCCTTACTATCTATTATTTCCACATACGAGATTCCCTCTTCAGGTGAAGTGGAAGTGCTTGGGAAGCGCTTTGGCAGTACGTACCTACCCGAACTTCGTAAAAGAATTGGTTATGTCAGTAGTTCATTGGAAAAATTCTCGGACTATTTCTGGAACGAAACGATTGAACGAGTCATCATTAGTGGAAAGTTCGCGAGCTTTGGTATTTACGATAAAATCATTGATGAAGATTGGACACGCGCGCACTTTTTAGTGAAAGAATTCAGGTTAGAACACGTAAAAGGTAAGAAATTCAATGTGCTGTCTTAAGGAGAGAAGCGACGTGTGCTAATCGCAAGAGCGTTAATGGGAGAGCCGGATTTGCTTATTTTGGATGAGCCATGTTCAGGTCTGGACATTTTAGCAAGAGAACAATTCCTTGAAGCACTTGAAATAGCCACGAAAAATAATGTTCATATTGTCTATGTTACACATCACATCGAAGAGCTCGTACCGGAAATTACGCATGTCTTATTGTTAAAAGACGGCCAAGTAGTAGCTGCGGGACCTAAACACGAAGTAATGACAAGTGAGCTCCTATCAGAAACCTATCAAGTGCCTGTCACTATTGAATGGCGCATCGAACGTCCATATCTTACTATTAAATAAAGTTAGTTAGTGTAGTTTATAACGATCCAGAGAGGGAACTTTCTATAATAGGAAACTCACTCTGGAAGGGGGCAAACGGTTATGCCTAGGAAACGAAAATGGACGAAAAAAAGAATTGCTTCATACATCTTACTTTTATTTGCGTTATTGTATGCGGGAATTATGCTCTGGCATACGTACAAACCGTTACCGCCTGGAATATCTTATGCGGGTGAGTTACATCAAGTAGAAGATATTGAATTTTTATATGATCTAACCTATTCAAAGACAAAATCGAAAGACCAGTACACATCGGAACTGCGTATTTTTAAAGAAGTTTTCCGGCTGATTGATGAAGCGGAACAGTTTGTTGTAGCGGATTTCTTTATGATGGATGACTATTATGATGAAAAGGAAGACTTTATTCAGTTGGCCGATCAATTGTCGAAGACTTTAGTAAAAAAGAAGAAAGAGAATCCTGACATGCCGATTATCTACATAACAGACCCGATAAACACGGGCTATGATTCGTATGAGTCGGAGTGGTTTAAGAATCTTGAGAAGGCGGGTGTGCAAGTCGTCTATACAGATTTAGAGCCATTACGTGATTCGATGCCTATTTATTCAGGGGTCTATCGAATGCTACTTCAGTGGATTGAATTTGATGGTAAGAACCACTTTCCTAACTTTTTAGCAAATGATGCGCCAAATGTGAAATTTACGTCTTACTTAAAACTATTAAATGTCAAAGCCAATCATCGAAAAACGCTAGTAACGGATCAAGCGGCCTTAGTGACTTCATCGAATCCTCACGCTGCAAGTAGTCGCCATGGGAATGTAGCGTTTAAAGTGAAGGGGCCAATTCAAAACGATATTTTGGAATCAGAAGAAGCCGTTCTGCAGTATTCTTCCGGAGGGAAGTTACCTCGTGTCGAGAATGTAGTAGAGGGAATAGGTCCATACGAAGTCCAATATGTAACAGAAAGTAAAGTACTAGAAGCGTTAGTGAATGATATAGAGAAGACCAAAAAAGGTGATCGCATTCGAATGGGAATGTTCTACTTATCCGAGCAACAAGTCATTCAACCGTTAGAAAAAGCGGCAAACCGTGGCGTCACTATAGAGATGATTCTCGATCCTAATGAAAATTCATTCGGCAGTAAAAAATCAGGATTACCCAATCGACCTGTCGTGCAGGAACTTAGAGAGAACACAGACAATAAGATTGACGTGCGTTGGTACAATGCAGTGGTTGGACAGTATCATACTAAACTGGTCACTATCCAAACAGCAGATAAGACATTCATCACCAATGGTTCTGCCAACATGACGGAAAGGACATTACGCGATTATAATCTAGAAGCCAACCTACGGATAATTGCCCCTACCGATAGCGAGTTGACGAATGAGATCAATACGTATTTTGATAGGCTGTGGAATAACGAAGATGCACTTTATACGTTAGATGTAGAAGAATATCAGAACAGCCTAACATTTTTCCAACGCGGCATCTACGCTCTGCAGCGCTGGATCAAAATGACAACATATTAATCATAAACATCGTTTAGCGAACGAGTTAAACGATGTTTTCTTGTTTTACTTTAGGCAAAGAATGTGCAACGATATGAAACTCTACTGGAAAGTGAAGGATAGGAGGGATACCAAATGAAAATAGTTATTTTCGGTGCAACAGGACGAACAGGTAGTGAAATCTTAAGATCTGCGTTAAATAACGGACATGAAGTAAAGGCATTGGTACGTACACCTAAGAAATGTGAGCCGCATGAACGGTTGACGGTAATACAAGGGGGATGTGCGAAATGCTGATGAAGTGAAACGTGTACTTAAGGGAGCTGACGCTGTAGTTAGCGCACTTGGAACAGATCGATCAAACGACAAAACTAACTGAAGTGATACTGGTGATTGTAGATGGAATGATGGAGCATAGGATTAAAAGAACTGTAATAATACGTACAGCGGGTATCCGCTCGTTACTTCTCACCCCCAAAAATAAAATCAGAAAACTGAGCGATGAAAACCAATTGGTTTTTATCGCTCAGTTTTTTTAGGGACTTATTGGACAGCCTCTTTTCTTATGTGAAGCGTGCGACTAACTCGTGCATCTTTTCTGCTTCGCTGTGTAGCTCAACCGATGAGTGCATAATGGATGTGACAGCTGTTTTCTGCTCATCAATGGATGCATTCACTTGCTCAGTAGCAGCAGCCGACTCGGTTGCGACACTAGCAATTTCGTTGATCGCATTCACTACGACGAGTCGGTTATCATCCATTTGATGCATATTCTGATCCAATGAAGATAAACGATTCGTTATGTCATGAATCGAAGTAGATAATCTATTGAACGCGCTTTGAACATCTTCAATTGCAACAAATTGTGTTTTTGACAATTCCAAAGTATGACCCATCTTTGAATCAGAGGTAGCGGTGCCAGCTTCAATGCGACCAAGTAAATCACGCACACGTCCAGTAGCTTGGTGTGTGTCTTCAGATAACTTTCGGACTTCTGCCGCGACAACTGCAAAACCTTTTCCGTGTTCGCCTGCGCGAGCGGCTTCGATACTAGCATTAAGTGCAAGCAAGTTCGTCTGTTCCGAAATCGAAGTGATCGTTTGAATCACTTGTTGGATTTCTTGCATTTGGTTCGTCAAGTTGGAGAAGTTTGTACGTAGTTCTTCGATGACTACCGTGAACTTTTTAGAGTTCTCCGCAAGTTCTTCCACTTTATCGCTACCGTTTTCTTGTAGATTGGTGACTTCATTCATTTCGTTTATAATCGTGTCGTATTGATGGGTCGTATCGGAAATTAGTACGGAAAGTTGCTCTACTTTGCTGATAGCTAGATCTGCTTCTTCTGCTTGTCTGACGGCACCAGCAGACACTTCTGTAATGGCGTGATAGATTTCATCTGCAGATGCTGTTGTTTCTTCTGTAATAGCGCTTAGCGTCTCGGATGAAACTCTCATTTGTGTAGAAGAATCTCGTGTATTGCCAACCATCTCCTGCAAACTAGTTTTCATATTATTGACGTTCGCGGCTAGTTTACCTAATTCGTCTTGTGAAATGATCGGAATCTCCGGTCCAGATAGTACGCCTTTTGCAATATCTGAGGTCGTGTCCATGATGCGCTTAATATAAGTCATCATGCGACCCGAGAAGAACCAATAAAGAATGACGCCAACAGCTGTTGCGAGAATGGTCATAAATATCGTGTAGTATAAAACTTTAGTGGCGCCTGCGTTGAAGTCCATTTCATACGTGCCAGCTGCGATGATCCAGCCCCACTGCTCATTCATTTCTGCATAGGTGATCTTAGGTGCTTTTTGATTTGGATTATTTGGTGTCGGCCAGTCATAACTGACAAATCCGCCACCCGACTTCGCGACTTCTATTAACTCTCTAACGAAGTAGCGACCGTCATCCGTTTGGAAATCATAAGTGTTTTCTCCTTCAATAGAAGGATGCACTTCTAGCAATCCATCTTCATCGAATGCATAAAAGTAAAAATTCTCTCCAAACTTTGCTGGATTGTCGATGGAACGGGTACCTTCTCCTGTTTTCTTTCCAAGAATTTGTACCCGTGCTCGCTCTTGTGCTTCTTCTAGCGTTAATGCACCTTCTTGTACTTGATGATTCAATTCTTGAATAACCGATTGCAATACGTGTGTACCGTTTTCCAGGCCTAAGCGCCCTACTTTGTCTAGCTCACTTTTTGCCAACATATAGTTTACAGCACCTACAGTCATAGTAGGTACTAAGATGACAATCAATGCGAGTAAGACCAGTTTTGTTCGTACCGATTTCAAATGATCTCATCCTTTCTGTGTCGGACTAATAAAATACTAATTATTACACTAGTGTAATATATAACGACTAGTAAGTATACAGAAGATTTAAGTTACATAGTATATTGCTAGTAAGCGAAGAATGTGTAAAAATATGAAGATTTACTGTAAAGTGAAAGTCAGGGGGGATGTTTAATGAAAATTGTTATTTTCGGTGCAACAGGACGAACAGGTAGTGAAATTTTACGAAATGCGTTAAATAATGGACATGAAGTAAAAGCATTTGTACGTACACCTGAGAAATGTGAGCCGCACGAACGGTTGACGGTGATACAAGGGGATGTACGAAATGCTGATGAAGTGAAATGTGTAATTAAGGGAGCTGACGCTGTAGTTAGCGCACTTGGAACAGATCAAACGACAACGCTAACTGAAGCGATACCGGTGATTATAGATGGAATGACGGAGCATAGGATTAAAAGAATTGTAACAATCGGTACAGCAGGTATCTTACAAAGTCGGAATGAACCGTCACTTCTGAGATATCAATCGAAGGATTCTAATCGTAAGCTGACATTCGCTGCGGAGGAACATCATAAAGTGTTCGACTTATTACGTAATTCTTCATTAGATTGGACGATTGTTTGTCCTACGTATTTACCTGATGGAGAAGCGGTAGGAAACTATCGTACGGAACGAGATTATCTGCCAATTGATGGAAAAGAAATTTCTACTAAGGATACAGCAGCATTTGCTTACGATGAATTAATTAAAAAAGAGCATATTGGTTATCGCGTGGGAATCTCCTATTAATAGCATTTTGACATTTATTATTCCAATAGATTAAATCATTAGCCTTTGAAATGTGAGAAAGGGTCTATAACATTTCCTGTTTCCTGTGGTATATTAGGTTAATAGAACCATATGGATTGAAGAAGGGATTTGATAATCTAATGGGATGGTCTTTGAGAAAATTAATTCAGATAGTGGCGATGTTAGCAATCATTTTAACCTTTTTAACGAGTACAACAGTCGGCTATCGCGTGAACAAGCAGGCTTTAATCGATTCTACTTTGGAGACGAATTTAGCATATGCTGAAAAACTAGCTTCTACAACAGACATTTATTTACGTGAAATGCTTAAAATATTGCAAGTGAATGCGGATGAAGTCCAGTCATTGATTGATCAACCCGATTCTCAACGACAATTAAATAGGGTAGTGGAGCGAATTGGCACACAGACAAGTACGTTTAACTCCGTTGCTATTGTCTCTCCAGAAGGAATTGTACAAAGTGTATCACCCCCGAGTTTGAACTTGATCGGTGAAAAGTTGACATCTGTTGGAGCAAGGCAAGCTATTGAAGAGAAAAGGTCATTAATTTCACAACCATACGTGGGCATCACCGGAGAGTTGATTGTATACATCAGTGTGCCGTTATTTATGGAGGATGGTACGTATAGAGGGTTTTTAGGTGGAGCTATCTACCTTAATAAACCAAACATTTTAGAGAAGATTTTGGGAAATCACTTCTTTGAAAATGATTCGTATGTTTATGTGGTGGATAAAGAAGGCTCACTTATCTATCATCAGCAAGAGAATCGTCTAAATGACGATGTTTCTGCTAATAAAGTAGTGAGAAAAGTGATTGTAGGATCAACCGGTTCACAACGCCTTATCAATACGCAGGGCGTTCCTATGCTCGCTGGCTATTCATATGTACCCATCGCGGATTGGGGTATTGTATCGCAGAGGGAAGAAAGCACAGCTGTTGCACCTGCCAAAACAATGGTGATAAAGATGGCCTTGATGTCATTACCTTTATTATTCCTGGCCTATTTCTTAGTCAGTTATTTATCGAAGAAAATAGCGCTGCCGCTACAAAGATTAGCCTATTATACTGAATCGAGTCCAGAATCTGACCACAAAGTGAAGATGGAGGCTGTCTCTGATTGGTATTATGAAGTAAGGCAACTAAAAGGCGCACTGTTGCATAGCTTGGATTACTTCAGAAATGAAATGAACTATTTCATTCACCGATCTACGACGGATCCGTTGACAGAATTAATAAATCGGCGGACGATGGATGATTTCATGAAACAATGGGTAGAGGAACAAAAACCTTTTGCTTTAGTGATTTTTGATATCGATAAGTTTAAACGAGTGAACGATCGATACGGTCATTCAGTAGGCGATGAAGTGCTGATTTATTTAGCAGATCTCATGCAGAAAGTAGCTAGAAAAGGTGATCTTTGCTGTCGTTATGGTGGCGAAGAATTTGTGATTTTACTGCCTAAAGCAGATAAAGTCACTGCCTATCTAGTGGCGGAACGTTTGCGTAGAAGATTAGAAAGTACGGTCAGTCCATGTGGAGAAATTGTAACGATTTCAGCGGGAGTAGCTGCTTATCCACTGCATGCAAATCATCCTGCACGGTTGATCGAACTTGCAGACAAATGTTTGTATGAAGCAAAACGTACAGGTCGCAATAAAACAATCGTAGTTTCTGATGAACCACAGCATGAATGAGATATGCCGTGGTTTTCTTGATTGGAAAGGTATACAAAGGAGGGGATATGATGGATGAACATACAATGGATAAGCGTCTGCACATCAAAACAGCTGGTATGCGTGAATGGGTTCATCAGCTGGCGCATTATAATCGCTATGAAGCAACGCCTTATGAAGGGCTCGACTATTTATTTGCCCAGCATGACATATTGAAAAGTGGTAGTTGGCTAGATTTCGGCTGTGGTAAAGGAAGGGTCCCTTTTTATGTACAGTCTCTTTACTCATTGGATACCATCGGAATTGAGATGAGCAGTGTTTTATATCAAGACGCGATGAATAATTTAATGGATTATCGCCAGGCGTTTCCTAAGAAAAAAGGGAGTATATCATTTGAATGTATCTTGGCGGAACGTTATAAAATTCCGTCAGATGCCGCTACATTCTATTTCTTTAATCCTTTTTCAATAGAAATATTCCGGTCCGTCATCCGCAATATCGTCCTATCTTTGCAAACAACGCCACGATCAGCTGAAGTCATTTTGTATTACCCAACTACAGCTTATAAACTATTTCTACAAGGCCATCCATCGTTCGAAATGGTTGCAGAAATTCCTATTACGCATTTGCAAGTACATGACGAAAACGAACGTTTCCTAGTATATACATACAAACAGCCCTGAAGCATATGATCAGGGCTGTTTGTATTCAAAGTAGGAAAGTGGATAGAATGCCATTTCACTTCGCTACAGGCGGAAGCGTTGGCCGATCCAGAAAATCAGTTCCATTAACAAGGCCGCTAGAATACCGACTAGTAAACCGCTAGAAAGCAATGGTTGTACAAGTTCTGGTAGTGAAGCGAAGACATCCGCTGGTAACGTCATGATGGATAAACCGAGCAACGCAGGAAGGGCTATCCGATAAATAGTCTTTGGCTCGAATGTCAGTCCTTCGATGTTGCGTAAAGCAGAACGGAACAATTGTAAATAAGCTACGAATAGTACCGTATTCCCAACGCTTTGTGGAATCGTAGAGAAGAATGCACTTAAAGGCGGTACAAGGCCAAGGACGATGAACAGAACGGAGCCTATGAAGAAAGGTGTTCGTTCTTTAATCCCACTTGACTGCAAAAATCCAATCGATGAAGCGTACGGTGCGTAAGGTACAACTCCGAGTGCACCAGCTCCAACATTTAATCCACCAGTAATAAAGAAGGACATTTTATATTGCTTCTTTGTCGTTTCTTTTTCATAAATATCTTCTGCTCCCTTTAACGTCGCAATCGTATTTGTCGTGTTGAGTAATCCAGCAATGATTACCATAATGACAATTCCGATTTCAAGTGTCGGTTCTCCCCAAGGAAACCATTGAATAAAGGGTGTTGTTTTAATCGTTTCTGTTGCTTCTTGTGGGAAGATTACTACTGCGCTGACCCAGCCGACGGTCATACCAATGAGCAGATTCAAACTACTAATAATCCCTTTTCCTTTTACGTGAACTAAGATCGTCAAGGTGGCCAAAGCGAATGAAAATAATGTTGTGGATAAACTTATGTACTCACCGTCATTAAGACCAATCATGCCTTTTAAGAAAATCGTAATTAATTGATTAGCTAGTAATAATAGAAATACGAACATCACTGCAGGAGTAAACCACTTTTTCAGTATTTCGCCCATGCCTAGCAGACCTAACACGGCAACAAGTACACCAGAAATCATCACGCCGACTGCGATACTTCCACCGACCGTCGCTAAACTTAGTCCCATCGCACTCGCAGTACCTGCTAAACTGAGTACCACTCCCCACCATAGTCCCGACTGTCCTTCCATCAGTGCCATACGATGACCCAATATACCTTGTAAAAGACAAGCGATTCCGGTATAAATAAAAGAGCGCTGTATGGCAGAGACCATTTCAATTTGCTCTAAATCAAAGGCAATAGCTACTGAAATCGGTATGACGACAGTATTAGCAAACATGAAAAACAGCCATTGAAATCCTGCTAACGCGGTGACAGAATACCGCAGTTGATTTGTTCCCACTTACATCTCCCCTTGTGAAAACCCTTTGCTGAAACGTTGTTTGACTAAAGAGTTAGAATATAGTGAAGACTATAGCATAATAGTATGAGAATTAATAACTTTTCATTCTGACGGAAAATCAATTTATTATTACTAAACAGAATAAAAAACCTAGAAAATGTTAACATTCGCTAGGTTTTTCTGATTTGTTATATGGAATATCGTTCAGTAAATTTGTGATTTCATGACATGGTAGTGGTCGTGAATAAAGGAATCCTTGGGCTTCATCACATTTAAGTGTCTTAAGGAATTCAGCTTGCTCCTTTGTTTCGACTCCTTCAGCGGTGACTCGTAAGTGTAAGTTCTTAGCCAAATCAATAATGGCTTTAACAATTACAGAATTTGTACTCAATTCTCTGATGAAAGATTGATCTATTTTCAAATGAGTAATTGGAAATTTACTTAAATGACTTAAGGATGAATAGCCTGTCCCAAAGTCATCAATACTTATGCTGATTCCAAGGTTCCGTATTTCTTGCAGTATACTTTGGCAATAATCTACATCGGACGTCATGCTTTCTGTAATTTCGATATTTAAATACCGCGGTTGTAGTCCAGTCTTCAGTAGTGTGTTTTTTAAATCTAAAATAAAGCTTGGACTATTAAACTGACGTAACGAAACATTGACGCTCATTTGAATAGGAGGATACCCAAGATCTTGCCATTCTTTTGCTTTTTTACAAGCTGTCTCTAAAACCCATAAACCAATAGGTAGAATAACGCCTGTCTCTTCTGCGATTGGGATGAATTTTCCAGGTGAAATCATTCCGCGCGAAGAATGGTTCCAGCGTAAAAGTGCTTCTACACCTTTTATTTCTCCCGTTTCAAAGTCTATTTGCGGTTGATAGTGAAGGGTAAGTTCTTTCTTCTTCAGTACTTGCCTTAGCTCCATCTCAATCAATGTTCGTTCCATTAAATCATTATAAAGTTCAACAGTGAAAAATTTGTACGTGCTTTTTCCAGATTGTTTTGCCAAGTACATAGCAGAGTCAGCATTACGAATGAGAGTATCATAGTTCTGTCCATCTTCGGGGAATATACTAATCCCTATACTAGGTGCGATAAATATCTCTAAATTATCGATAAGGAAGGGCTTTGATACTTCTTCAACGATCCGCTTAGCTATTAATTGAGCGCCTGCTTTGGTAGTAGACGAACATAGAATAATAAATTCATCACCGCTAAGACGGGCGACTAAGTCACTTTTTCGAACGAGTAATTTCAATCGTTCACCGACTGCCTTTAATAGCTGGTCGCCAACATAATGCCCCAAAGAATCATTAATATTTTTAAAACGATCTAAATCGATGTAAAGCAATGCGAAAGGTTCCTGAGATTTCACTCTACTTTCAATGGTAGATTCGATAGTCTTTTTCAGTAAGCGTCTATTCGGCAGGTCGGTCAAATGATCGTGAAATGCCATATGTTCTACAAGTTGCTCTGCCTTTTTTCGGTCGGTAATATCGATTGCTGTTCCAACAACCTCGACTACACGTCCATCTTCAAAGATAGGAGAAAGATAGACGAGGAATGTGTAGGACAGATACTCAAACTCAAACTGTGAACTGCGACCTAATAAACTTTCTACTACTTGTCTTTTAAAATTAGGTGAATTTGAATTTTTAGTAAAGGCTATTTGATTGAGTGTATCAGTAGTCATACCGAGTTTTTCAACGATTTGTCCCTCAAGTAATGTAATATTAATTTGCTGATTTTCATCGAAGGAATACTTGAAAATAGCGTTTTGTAGATTCTTAACGGTAGTATTAAAATCATTCTTAAGTGCTATTTCTAAAGACTTTTTAGCTGCTTTGTGGGAAGTGATGTCTTGTCGAATAGAAATGTATTGAAATGGTTTTCCGTCCAACCCTATAAATGGAACTATTGTTGTGTTGACCCAATAATAGTCACCTAGCTTCGACAAATTTCGAATATTTCCTTGCCAAACTTTTCCCGAACTGATGGTACGCCACATCTCCTTAAAAAAACTTTTAGGATGAGTGCCAGAATTGACTACGCGGTGTGTTTTTCCTATAAGTTCGTCTTGGGAGTATTTAGAAAGTTGGCAAAACCTTTCGTTAACATATATGATTACGCCTTGTGCATTCGTGATAGCCACGACAGCAGCTTCATCTAGCGCATACTTAAAGTTTTGGAGGTCGTTGCGCGCTTTTGCGAATTCGTGTGAGACAAGCTTAGAACCCGTGATATCAATATTGAGTGATAAATAATGTGTCAATTGCCCGCTCCCGTCATAAATGGGGACAATAGTAATATCTAACCAATACTTTTGATTATTCTTTGAAAAAATACGCACAGTTTCTTGATACACTTTATGTTCTGTGAAGTGTTCTTTCAATAAGTGAAGAGCAACTGCAATTGGTGGTTCTTTATTTAGTAATTCCCACGTATTTCCTAGTAGTTCATCCTCGCTATAGCCAGTCAACTTGCAAAACTTTTTATTGACATAGGCCAGTCTACCCTGTAAATCAATAAGAGATAAACAGAATGTTTCTTCATATAAGGTAGATAAAGATGGATTGAATTTGGATGTGTTTATAGACATCAAATTAACCTCCTCTCTCAAGATCTCTATTTATTATAGTACGATAGGTCGAGTGATTGTTTACTCATAAGCTATAGTCATTTTGGATAATTATATCATAGGAAGAGGAAGTATTGAACTAGTCGTGTGGGAAAAATTAAGTATTTCGAAATAGGACGATTATCAAATAAAGAAAGCGGAAGCAAAAAGCTTCCGCTGTTACTATCTTTTAGGTTCGTAATGTAATAGTTGAAATAGTTTCTTGCGTTCTGCATCTGTTAGTTCCCGCCACTCACCTATCTCCAAATCATTTAATTCGATATTAAGAATCCGCACACGTTGTAGTCTGTTAATATGATAGCCTAGTGCTGCACACATTCGACGGATTTGTCGATTCAAGCCTTGTTTTAAGATGATAGAAAAAGTTTTTGGTCCAAGTTTGGTAACTGTACATGGCTTGGTCACGGTATCAAGAATCTTTACACCGCTTTCCATTTGTTGAATGAAGGATGTAGTAATCGGGCTATCCACAGTAACAATATATTCCTTTTCATGGCCGTGTTCTTCTCGTAAGATTTCATTGACGATATCACCATCATTCGTCAATAACAGTAGGCCATCTGAATCTTTGTCCAATCTACCGATATGGAAAATACGCAGTGGGTGATTGATGAAATCAACGACATTTCCTTTGATATGACGCTCAGTAGTACAGGTGATACCAACGGGCTTGTTGAGTGCGATATAGACTAGTTGTTCCTCTTGTTGTACGATTTTCCCATCTACTTCTACTTGGTCGCCAGGCTCTACTTTACTACCAAGCTCTGCAAGTTGTCCGTTGATTTTGACACGACCGTCCGCAATCCATTGATCGGCACCACGTCTTGACACAATACCTGCCCCGCTTAAAAACTTATTAATACGCATAAAAACTCCCCTTCCGCACTTGTCACGATAAGTTGATTATACCATTTTTGCTATAATAAGATGTTGACATTAAAGATTCTGCGTATTAAGATAAATGTAATAACTAGAGGGACAGAAGATTTCGATAGCGAAGTCGTCCACGTTAGCTGAGATGAGATAGTTGAGAAGAGAATAGTGAAAAGATTTGAATAAGAAGAGTAACGATTGGACGTGCTTTATAGAGAGTCAGTGGAGGGTGCAAACTGATACACGACAGTCGTGAATGGACTTATGGCAGCTGTTTTGATGAAAAACAGACGTTGGCCTGCGTTACGGGCAGTGTGAAAACACATAAAGTGGAAGTGCTTCAGCGCTTCAATTTGAGGTGGCAACGCGGTTATTAATCGTCCTCTGCAACAGGCTAAATGAGTCTGTCTGCAGAGGACTTTTTATTTTTTATCGAGTATATGTAGTCTATAGATGATAGAGAAGAGGAGAATGGATATGATGATAGAAAAGAAGAACTTACGCGTAACGACAAGAAAGATTGATGGAGATTCCTTAACACCGATACTCATTTTTAGAAGACTAAAAGGGAATCATAAATTTCTGCTAGAAAGCTCTTCTCAAGCAAACGGTTCTGGACGTTACTCATTTATCGGTCTGAATCCTCAGAAAGCCTATCGTGGAAGAGATGGTGTAGTAGAAGAAATCGTTTATTCAACAAATAAGACTTACACACATGAAGGTGATTTATACACATTATTGAAGCGATTGATGCCTCGAATTACGGAAGATGCAGGCTTCCCATTCACAGGCGGAGCGGTTGGTTACGTAGGATACGGAGCTGCCCGTAATGGTGAAAAGCGTACAGCGGATGACCTAAATATCCCAGACGTTTACTTCAATATTTACGATACAATCGTAATTTATGACCATAAATTACACGAAGTAACGTTACTTCATACAGAAATTAATCCAGTCTACGAAGCACCAGACTTAGATGAAATTGAAGATATGATCATTAACGGTTCAGTAGATAAGGAAGATGAGGTATCCATCTCCGATTATCGTTGCGCAATTTCAAAAGAAGAATTCGAACGCCGTGTGCAAGTTGTTATCGATGCGATTAAAGAAGGGCAAGCCGAGCAAGTGGTACTATCCCGTCGTTTCGAAGCGGATATCACAGGTGATCCATTCGCGCTCTATCGTAAGTTGCGTCGACGTAATCCATCACCGTATATGTACTATATGGAATTTGAAGATCATACAGTGATCGGTACATCACCTGAAAGTCTCGTTCGCGTCACGGGAGATAAAGTATTGACGAACCCAATCGCAGGGACGCGTAGAAGAGGACGCGATGAAGCGGAAGATCAAGCGCTCGAAAAAGAGTTACGCAACGATCCAAAAGAATTGTCGGAGCACGATATGCTAGTTGAAGTAAGCAAAAAAGAACTTCAACAAATTTGCCGACCAGAAACGATTGAAGTAGCGAATTACTTAGAAACGGTTCGTTATGAACACGTCATGCATCTAGTTTCTGAAGTAGAAGGTGATCTAGCACCTGGATTACATGCACTTGACGCACTGAAGGCGACATTGCCAGCGGGAACTGTAACAGGCTCCCCTAAACCAGCAGCTATGACAATCATCGACGAATTAGAAGATCAGCACCGTGGAATTTACGGAGGCGCAATTGGCTATATCGGCCTAAATGGTAACATCGACTTTGCCCTCACGATTCGCACGATGTTAGTCAAAGGTGGCAAAGCTTACGTCCAAGCAGGAGCTGGCGTAGTAGAAGCTTCCGTTCCAGCATTAGAATATAAAGAGACATCCAATAAAGCCCGCTCCTTGCTTGAAGCAACTGAACCGGCAAAGTAATCTATATGTTATTTTTCAGACGAGAAGAGGAGAGATGAGCGTGGAAAAGTTTATAAGCATAGTAGAGAAAAATGGTCACCTCATGTACGAGGAAATGAAACATGTAGCTGAGTTACTATTTAATGAAGAAACAAACGAAGAGCAAATCATACAATTTCTAAACGCCCTATCTAAAAAAGGGGAAACTTCACATGAAGTAGCGGCCTTAGCAGCTGTCATGAAGTCATATGCAATCGATCTAACACCAACAGCCGCACGTTACCTAGATAACTGTGGAACAGGTGGAGATGGCGTCAATACATTCAATATCAGCACAACCGCTGCATTCGTCTTAGCAGGAGCAGGAGTCCAAGTCGCAAAGCACGGTAATAGGAAGATTTCGAGTGCTGCAGGAAGCCAAGACGTCCTTGATGCACTAGGTATCCATTCAGAGTATGAAACGACGGATATGCAAAAACTGCTTGAACAAGAGGGAATCGCCTTCTTATTCGCACCAGCAATTCATCCGAAAATGAAACGCATCGGTGCCATTCGTAATAAAATTGGTAAACCGACAATTTTTAACTTAGTCGGACCACTGACTAATCCAGTAGCACTTGAAACACAATTCACAGGGATCAACAGACCAGACTTCATCATGGAATATGCATCGGTATTAAGGATGCTTGGACGTGAAAGAGCAATCGTAGTGAGCGGTGCAGGTGGGATGGACGAAGCATCACTTGCAGGCCAAAATGAATTTGTACTTCTTGATCGTGGAGACTTAATTCCATTTTCATTAACTGCTGATGATGTAGGTTTGGAGTACGCGCCACTATCTGCTATAAAAGGTGGAGATGCAGTAGAGAACGCAGCGACTACACGGGCGATTTTGAATGGTGAACGTGGACCGAAGTTCGATACAGTCGTTTTGAATGCAGGCATTGGTTTGTTTGCGAATGGTCAAGTGGCAACGATTCAAGAAGGTGTTAAGCGCGCAACGGATAGCATCTTATCCGGAAGAGCATTAGAAAAATTAGAAGCCGTCATCGCATTTAGTGAAATGATTCGGCAAAAGGCGGTTACCCAATGACGATTTTAGATAAAATTATTGCGCAGAAAAAAATAGAAGTCGAAAAATTACTAGCGGATCAGACAGTTTTTCCTGATAGAAAATCGACACGTCCTTCCCTTTATACTACTTTACGTAAAGCAAAGCAGCTACAAGTCATATCTGAGATGAAACGTGCTTCACCTTCTAAGGGATTGATCGCAGAAGGTGCAAATCCAGTGAAACAAGCGACAGCTTACTATGAAGCGGGTGCTGCTTGTATATCTGTTTTGACAGATTCTGAGTTTTTCAAAGGTTCGTTTGAAGACTTGGCCGCAGTGGCAGAAGCAGTGCCGATTGCGTTGTTATGTAAGGATTTTATGATTCATGAAATACAGATAGACAAGGCGAAAAGTGCAGGAGCATCCGTAATTTTATTAATCGTTGCAGCATTGGATGACAAAACTCTTGGTAGATTATACACGTATGCGAACGAACAAGGACTGGATGTACTTGTAGAAGTTCATAATGTGGAGGAATTACATCGGGCGCTGGCGATCGATGCAAAAATCATTGGTGTGAATAATCGTGATTTGCATACATTTGAAGTTGACTTGGCGCAGACAGAGTTAATTGCAGCACAGTTCCCGTTCGACGAAGAACGTGTATTCATTAGTGAAAGTGGAATCTGGGGGCCTGAAGATGCGGAACGTGTAGCGAAGGCTGGAGCGAGTGCCGTGCTAGTTGGAGAATCATTAATGCGTAGTGATTCAGTGAAAGAAGCCCTGCAGTCACTTCAAGTGGCAAAGCAAGGAATCCGTTCATGACTCGAGTAAAGATTTGCGGATTGTCGAAACCAGAACATGTAAAAGCGGCTGTAGATGCCGGGGCAGATGCGATTGGCTTTGTATTTGCACCGAGCAGTCGTGAAGTGACGATTGAGCAAGCCCAGTCACTTGCGTCAACTATTCCGAACACGGTGTTGAAAATTGGTGTGTTTGTCGATGCGTCGAAGGAACAGCTACAGCAAACTTTTAAAGAAGTGCCGCTCGATTACATTCAGTATCACGGAGACGAATCACCAGAGTTCATTCGCGAAGTAGGATTGCCATCGATCAAGGCATTGTCTATCGCAAGTGAAGACGACGTGAAACGCGCAGCAACCTACGACGTGGACTTTTATTTATTTGATACACCGGGTGTGGAATACAAAGGCGGTAGTGGAAAGACGTTTGACTGGTCTTTGTTAGAAAACGCAGGTGTTACACGTAAGCAAATGATTTTGGCAGGAGGCTTGCATGCAGATAATGTGCAACAAGCCATTGCACAAGTGCGTCCGTATATGGTCGATGTATCTAGCGGAGTGGAAATTGATAAGCAAAAAGATAGTGAACGTATTCATACATTTATTCAACTAGCGAAGGGCAGGAGTGGTACAGATGACAACGACAGAAACTAAAGGCCGTTATGGTAGATTTGGTGGGCAATTTGTTCCTGAGACATTGATGACGGCATTGCAAGAGTTAGAAGTAGCGTACGAAAAAGCGCAACAAGATCCTGCATTTAAAGAAGAATTAGATTATTACTTAAAAGACTTTGTAGGACGTGAGACGCCGTTGTTTTTAGCGGAGCGATTAACAAAACATGCTGGTGGCGCAAAGATTTACTTGAAGCGTGAGGACTTGAATCATACAGGCGCGCATAAGATCAACAACTCATTGGGACAAGCGTTACTTGCGATTCGTATGGGCAAAAAGAAAATCGTTGCAGAAACTGGTGCAGGTCAACATGGCGTGGCAACAGCTACAGCTTGTGCGCTATTAGGTCTGGAGTGCATCGTTTTCATGGGGAAAGAAGACGTTCGTCGTCAAGAATTGAACGTTTTCCGCATGGAGCTACTCGGTACAAAAGTGGTTTCTGTCGATAAAGGCGCAGGTACGTTGAAGGACGCGGTCAATGAAGCGTTGCGTTATTGGGTCACGAACGTAGAAGACACGCATTATATTCTCGGATCAGCACTTGGACCCCATCCGTTCCCACAAATCGTTCGTGATTTCCAACGTGTCATTGGTGTTGAAACGCGTCAGCAAATCGTATCTCAAGAAGGTCGTCTGCCAGATGCAGTTGTCGCATGTATCGGTGGCGGTAGTAACGCAATCGGTATGTTCCATCCATTCGTTGAGGATGAAGACGTTAAATTATACGGAGTCGAGGCAGCAGGTAGTGGTATTTCTACCGGTAAACACGCAGCCGCGATTGCAGGTAAACAAGAAGGCGTTTTGCATGGTGCGTATATGTACGTACTACAAGACGAGGATGGTTTTATTCAGGAAGCTCATTCCATCTCGGCAGGTTTAGACTACCCAGCAGTCGGTCCTGAACATTGTCATTTACATGATATTAAACGTGTGCAGTATGATTCCGTAACGGATCAGCAAGCACTTGAAGGCGTACAGTTATTATCTCGCATAGAAGGGATTATCCCTGCTCTTGAAAGTGCGCATGCCGTCTATTATGCTGTGCAATTGGCGAAAAAGATGAAAGAAGACGAAATACTCGTCATCTGTTTGTCTGGTCGTGGGGATAAAGATGTTCAAACGATACGCGATGCGTTAGGAGGACAAGCATAATGACTAAACAACAAGTAAAACGTGCGATTATAGCGTGCAATGAACGTGGTGACAAAGCTTTCGTTCCATATATTATGGCGGGTGACGGTGGACTTGAGACATTGAAGAAGAATATTTTATTCCTTCAAGAAGCAGGTGCTACCGCAATTGAAGTAGGTATCCCGTTTTCCGATCCAGTAGCGGATGGCGAAGTGATTCAGCAAGCGGGCGAGCGTGCATTAGCTAAAGGTATTACGCTTCGAAAAGTGATGAATGAACTCGCTACATTTAAAGATGAAGTAACAGTTCCACTTGTCATCATGACGTATTTGAATCCTGTACTAAGCTACGGATTACAAGTAATTGCAGCGGATTGTGAAAAGAGCGGAGTATATGGTTTAATCATTCCAGATCTTCCTCTTGAAGAAAGCGGAATCTTAAAAGATGCGTTGAAAGATTCTGACGTGGCATTAATCCAACTCGTTTCTTTAACAAGTCCAGCTGAACGGATCGAAGCAATCGCTAAAGCTGCAGAAGGCTTCATCTACGCGGTGACGGTTAACGGCATTACAGGCGTCCGTTCTTCATTCACTGAAGGTTTGGAAGGTCATTTGCAGCGATTAAAAGCGGCGAGTTCCGTTCCAGTACTTGCAGGTTTCGGTATTTCAACACCTGAACAAGTACAGAATCTAGGCGCATTGGCAGACGGCGTAATCGTTGGAAGTGCAATCGTTACAGCATTACACGAAAATGACTTGTCGACAATCAGCACACTGATTGGCGCATCAAAAAATACAGTTTCAAAAATATAATGACAGACCGAATGACTGATGAATTTCAGTTGTTCGGTTTTTTTGGTGTTCTTTGGCGCTCATAGAAAGTGTTCACGCGCTCATAGAAAGTGATCACGCGCTCATAGGAAGTGTTCACGCGCTCATAGGAAGTGTTCACGCGCTCATAGGAAGTGTTCACGCGCTCATAGGAAGCGTTCACGCGCTCATAGAAAGTGTCTACGCGCTCATAGGAAGTGTCTACGCGCTCATAGAAAGTGTCCACGCGCTCATAGAAAGTGATCACGCGCTCATAGGAAGTGTTCACGCGCTCATAGGAAGTGTTCACGCGCTCATAGGAAGTGTTCACGCGCTCATAGGAAGTGTTCACGCGCTCATAGGAAGTGTTCACGCGCTCATAGGAAGCGTTCACGCGCTCATAGAAAGTGTCTACGCGCTCATAGAAAGTGTTCACGCGCTCATAGAAAGTGTTCACGCGCTCATAGGAAGTGTCTACGCGCTCATAGAGGCACAATCATACTCAAAAAACTATCCACAAACCAAGAAAAGTGGATAAGTTTTTAATCACTATGCATAATTTTCCGGAATGTATTCACACTATCTACAAAGGAGTTGATGAAGTGGAGGATAACTTGCTAACTATCCACAATCTTCGAACATCTTTCCTAATTGATGCTGAATTCCACCGGGCTGTGGATGGAGTTTCGTTGACTATCCACAGAAATGAAGTAGTAGCGGTTGTCGGTGAATCGGGCTGTGGGAAAAGTGCGCTCGCTTTGTCGATTATGGGATTGCATTCAACGGAACGCACGCAAATAGAAGGTTTGATCGAGTTTCAAGGACAAAACTTGCTACAGTTATCTACTGCCAAACTCAATCAAATCCGTGGAAAACAGCTTGCGATGATATTCCAAGAACCGATGACTGCCCTACATCCGTTGTTAACAGTAGGTCGGCAAATTAAAGAAGTAATGGATGTCCATCTAGCTTTATCCACAAAAGAAAAGAAACACCGTGTATTACGGTTGCTTGAACAAGTTGGCATCCAAACTAGTGCACAGGTCTATCAACAATTTCCCCATGAACTGTCCGGCGGTATGCGGCAACGTGTATTGATTGCGATGGCATTAGCATGTGATCCTGTGTTATTAATTGCGGATGAACCAACGACTGCGCTCGATGTAACGATTCAAGCACAAATCATGGAATTGATGAAAGAGTTACAACAGCAATTGCAAGCGGGCATTTTATTAATTACACATGATTTAGGTGTGGTTGCGGAAATGGCGGATCGAGTGGCGGTCATGTATGCAGGAGAAATTGTTGAGCTGGCACCTGTTAATGAGTTATTTCATCATCCACTTCATCCCTATACACGCTCACTTCTTCATTCGCTACCCTCTTCAGTCGGCGAGCAAAAACTTCATGTCATTGAAGGCATGGTTCCGGCGATTGCACAACTTAAGCGGAAGGGCTGTCGGTTTGCATCTCGTATCCCGTGGATTCCCAATAACCTGCATGAAGATGATCCGATCTTGCGTGAAATAACTCCTGAACATTATGTTCGTTGCAGTTGTTATAAACACTTCTACTTGCGTGCGGACAGAATAGGAGATGAAACGGATGCCTCTTTTACAATTACGTAACATCACTGTTCCGTTACCAGTGACAAGTGGACTCTTCAAACGTGCTACTTCATCGCTTCCAATTGTCGATAGAGTAAGTTTACAACTTCATCAAGGTGAAGTGTATGGACTTGTGGGTGAATCAGGTTGTGGGAAATCGACAACCGCACGGGCGATGGTCGGATTGAATCGAATATCAGAAGGACAAATTTTTTTTCAAGGTGAGGATATAAATTCCCTATCGCGCAGTAAGCGAAGAGTGCAAATGAAAGATATCCAAATGATTTTCCAAGATCCTTATTCTTCGTTGAATCCGCGAAAAAATGTCTGGAATAGTATTGCAGAACCACTCCGAAACTTTGAGCAACTTTCGAAAGAAGAAGAATTACGGAAAGTTCAAGAACTAGTGAAACGAGTAGGCTTGAATCCCGAGTCACTCTATCAGTATCCTCATCAGTTTTCAGGCGGTCAGCGTCAGCGCATTGGCATCGCCCGAGCGCTTGCTTTACAGCCGAAACTACTTATAGCGGATGAACCTGTGTCTGCACTTGATGTATCTGTGCAAGCGCAAGTACTTAATTTCATGAAAGACATTCAGCGAGAGTATGGACTAACGATGTTGTTTATATCTCACGACTTAGGAATCGTCCGCCATATGTGTGATCGCATTGGCATCATGTATCAAGGGCGCCTCGTTGAAGAAGGGACAGTGGAAGATATTTTCGAT
>NZ_JAPMIW010000003.1:50094-180383 GCF_033088395.1 Sporosarcina sp. GW1-11
GATCGCATTCATTATCAAAAGGACCTTCCTAATGATTCCGCAATTACTATTATTGAGTGTGCTTATTTTCTTTTTAGCGAAACAGATGCCGGGTGATGCGGTGACGGGAGCATTCATGGGGAAACCGAATGTATCAGCTGAACAGATGGAGAAGATTCGACTACAGCACGGTTTGAATGACCCGTGGATTGTTCAGTACGGGCGCTGGATTGGGGACGCTATTCGAGGAGATTTCGGGCAATCATTCGTGCATAAACAACCCGTTACACAATTACTAGCCGGGCGCATTGAAAATACGATCTGGTTATCGCTAGCAACGCTGATCGTTACGTACTCACTAGCGATTCCACTTGGCTTACTAGCGGGTAGGTGGACAGGAAGCTTTGCAGATCAAGTGATCGTGACGTATAACTATATTTCATTCGCAACGCCGGTGTTTGTTTTTGCGTTGTTGATGTTGTATGTCTTCGGCTTTGTCCTTGATTGGTTTCCTAGTGGAGGCAGTGTAGATATTCGAATGGAAGAAGGCACTGCGGAATACGTCTGGGATAAGCTGAAGCATTTAGTATTGCCTGTGTTGTCTGGCTCCCTTTTATTGACGTATTCCACGGTACAGTATTTACGCAATGAGATCATTGAGACGAAAATGAAGGATTTTGTGAAGACTGCGCGAGCGAAAGGTGTGCCGGAAAATGTGGTCTATCGTCGGCATATATTGCGCCATTCGATGTTGCCAATCGCTGCGTTTTTAGGCTATGAACTTACGGGATTAATCGCAGGTTCCGTATTTATTGAAACGATTTTTAGCTATCCGGGACTCGGGCGGCTGTTTATTGATTCGATTATGGCAAGGGATTTCACTGTAGTAACGGCACTCGTACTTATTTCGGGAGCTGCAGTTATTGTTGGGACATTGCTGTCGGATATCATTTTGCGAATAGTTGATCCACGGATTCGTCTTGGATGAGGAGGGGTGGCATTGACACTTTCAAAAGACGCAGTGCAAATAGCGAAAGCGGAAAATCGTTCATTTCTATCTATGGTTTGGTACGAAATTCGCCAGGATCGACTGGCATACCTATCCATAATCTTGCTTACTTCCATAGTAGTCATCGCTTATTGTTCACCACTCTTTTTCCCTGTCGACCGTGTCACAAGAATTGAGTTATCGCGTATTTATCAGCCGCCATCTGCTAGCTACTTGCTTGGGACAGATGATGGCGGGCGCGATGTGTTTGGCCAGTTATTACTTGGGGCAAGGAACTCGTTTACGATTGGTGTTTGCGTTACATTGCTTGCTAGTTTATATGGTTTAGCGATTGGCTTATTGGCAGGTTATTACGGAGGCATTGTCGATCAAATCATTTGTCGGATTCTCGACTTTTTAATGATTTTACCGTCGCTAATGATCATTATTGTATTTGTTGTCATTGTACCGAATTATAGCGTCTTAAATTTCATCCTCATTATGAGCGTCTTCGCCTGGTTCGGCAAAGCGCGTCTCATTCGATCGAGGGGACTTGCTGAGCGGGAGCAAGAGTATATTCAAGCTTCTAAAACGCTTGGAACGCCTGATTGGAAGATCATGTTGTTTGAAATGTTGCCGAATTTAAGCTCGCTTATTATTGTCAATATGACGTTGACGCTAGCGGGCAATATTGGATTGGAAACAGGTTTGACGTTTCTCGGTTTCGGCTTACCGTCGGGAACACCTTCACTTGGCACATTGATCGCGTTAGCTAAAAATCCAGATATTGTCCAAAACAAATGGTGGGTCTGGTTACCCGCTGCCTTGCTCATTTTAGTCATCATGCTGTGCATCAATTATATCGGTCAAGCGGTGAAGCGAGCAGCAGACGCTAGGCAACGAATCGGATGAAGGAGGAGAATGGTTTGCGAAAACAGTGGATCATACTAGTAGTGGGTTTATTATTGGCAGGATGTAGTGAATCACACTCGCAAGCCCGTGTGGAAATGGAGCTACCTATATTTCCAGTAGAAGTATCCAATACGAGCCTTCCACTAGAAGATGGGGAAATGACTGTCGCATTGGTCAGTTCAGATCCGTTTGAAGGAACGCTTAGCCGGCCATTTTACAGTGGTTCATTTGATGCGGAAATCATGACGTGGTTTGACGAATCGCTACTTTCGATAAACAGTGACTTTGAGATTACGAATGAAGGTGCCGCGACATATGAGTTATCTGAAGATAAACGGACAATCACGTTGCGCATAAAAGAAGGTGTCTATTGGCATGATGGTGAACCTGTCAAAGCGAGTGATTTACTATATGCCTATGAATTATTAGGTCATCCCGAATATGCAGGAGAGCGCTACACGTTTACGATTGAAAATATCGTGGGGATGGATGCTTATCATGCCGGGCGCGCAAAGGAAATTTCCGGAATCAGTGTACCTGATGAACGAACGATTCGTGTGACATTTAAAGAGGCGACTCCTTCCATCCTGACTGGTTTCTGGTCCGTTCCGGTTCCAAGGCATCATGTAGGAGATGTGACGAAAGGTGAGTTGACGATGAGAGATCTAGAAGCCTCCGATAAAATTCGTGTCACACCCATCGGTTTCGGTCCGTATATCATCGTCAAGATTGTGCCAGGCGAGTCTGTTTTATTGGAACGCAATGAAAACTATTGGCGAGGCCGACCACAACTGCAATCAGTCGTGCTAAAAACAGTGAATGAATCGATTATAGTAGAGTCGCTTAAAAAAGGAGATGTGGATTTAGCTAGAGTACCTGTAGATCAATATGAATCGGTCGGCAGGCTCTCAAATATTGAACTGCTTGGAGATTTGGACATGGCCTATAGCTATATTGGGTTTAAACTCGGTACATGGGATGACAAAAAGAAAGAAAATAGAATGAATCCTAACGCAAAATTGGCGACTAAACTTGTTCGCCAAGCAATGTGGTATGCGCTTGATAATGAGTCAGTCGGTATGTATTTATACCATGGTTTGCGATTTCCAGCGACGACACTTATCGTTCCTGTATTTGATTCGTATCATGATGTGGGGAACCAGGGGCGTCCATATGATCCTATAAAAGCAAACGCTTTACTCGATGAGGCAGGCTATATCGATGTGACAGGGGACGGCTACCGGGAAGATCCTAATGGTAAGCCGTTCATTCTGCGTTTTGCTTCGATGGCAGGGGGAGATGTGGCAGAGCCAATTGCGAAGTATTATATTCAAAATTGGGCAGATGTCGGTTTGCAAGTGGAATTAACGGACGGCCGCCTACATGATTTTCACTCCTTTTATGAGTTAGTAAAATCAGATGACCCTAAAGTCGATATTTTCCAAGGGGCGTGGGGGACGGGTTCTGATCCTGATCCGTCGGGGTTATATGGACGTCAGGCACTGTTTAATTACTCGAGATATACGAGTAAGTTGAATGATCAATTATTGAAGGCGGGAACATCAGAAAAGGCTTTTGATGCGGAGTATAGGCGAGCGATCTATAAGGATTGGCAAGCATTGATGGTCGAAGACGTGCCGCTCGTACCGACGTTGTATCGCTATGAGTTACTTGGTGTGAATAAGCGTGTAGTAAATTATTCGATTGATTCGAAATCAGAAAATCGTCATGTGTGGAGGTGGGGCGTGTCAGAATGATTATGGTGTTTGCGCGCTTATAGCCCCTGGCTTCGCGCTCATAGAATGCGTTCGCGCGCTCATAGATCCTGGCTTCGCGCTCATAGATCCCGTTCGCGCGCTCATAGAATCCGTCTTCGCGCTCATAGATCCCGTTCCCGCGCTCATAGATCCCGGCTTCGCGCTCATAGATCCCGGCTTCGCGCTCATAGAATCCGTCTTCGCGCTCATAGATCCTGTTCCCGCGCTCATAAAATCCGTCCTCGCGCTCATAGCCCCACCACTTCGAATATATAGTTTTCATCCAAATGTGGAACTGCGGTAGTAAGTATGTCCGTTGTTGAATATGATAGAGTAAGTTGTAGAAAGGGTGATAAATAGAATGATTCGTCCAGAACGATTAGTAAAAGGTGATGTGATTGGAATTGTAGCACCTGCTAGCCCGGTTACACGCGAACAAGTAGAGCACTCATTTTCATTTTTAGAGCAACTCGGACTGCGCTATAAAGTAGGACAGTCTGTTTATGCGAAGAACGGCTATTTAGCAGGATCTGATGAAGAGCGACTAGCTGATTTACACGAAATGTTTAAGGATCCTGAAGTAAAAGGAATTATTTGTGCTGGCGGGGGGTATGGTTCTGCGCGCTATGCAGAACAACTTGATATGGAATTAATTCAAGAAAATCCAAAAGCGTTTTGGGGATTTAGCGATATTACGTATTTACATACGGCGATTCGGCAGGGAACGGGCCTTGTTACTTTCCACGGACCGATGCTGGCTTCCTGTGTTGCGAAAAATGAATTCCACGAACTGTCAGGTAAAATGTTCGGACAACTATTTGCCCCTGTAGAAGTTCATTATTCACAAGCGATTTCGCCATTGGAAAGAATTGTTGGCGGTGTAGCAGAAGGGGAAGTTGTTGGAGGGAATTTGACACAACTGGCAAACAGTCTTGGCAGTGAATTTGAGATACAAACCAATCAAAAGTTACTGTTTATTGAGGATGTTGGGGAAGAGCCGTATAAAGTAGATCGCTTATTGAATCAACTGAGACTAGCGGGTAAGTTACGTGAAGCGGCAGGTATCATTATAGGGGACTTTGCGAAGGCGGAACCAGCCAATAAAGACGCAACACTTACGCTAGACGAAGTGTTTGTTCATTACTTTAGCAATTTAGGTAAGCCTGTTGTTAAAGGTTTCAAAATGGGACACTGTGAACCGAATATCGCTATTCCGCTCGGAGTTAAAGGGCGTTTGAATGCCGAGGAATTGACGTTGACTATTTTACCAGGAGTGAACTGATTGAAAATACGCACCGTAGAAACGTTTTTGGTGCATTCACCGCTACGTAAACCATTCATCACTGCGCTACGCACCGTTCATACAGTGCAGTCGGTAGTTGTGAAGATTACTGCGGATAATGACATGATCGGCTGGGGTGAAGCAGTACCAACACATGTGATTACAGGCGATTCACTTGGCGGTATTCGTTATGCTATTGATCACATTCTAGCACCAGTATTAATTGGACAGGATCTGACGAGGCGTGAAAGGATATTTGACCGAATGCACCGGGTGACTATTGGTAATACGAGTGCAAAAGCGGCTGTTGATATGGCACTTTATGATTTATTGGGGCAGTATTGTGGATTGCCGGTAAGTCGTTTATTGGGTGGTTATCGAAAGGCTTTGGTGACCGATCTGACTGTTAGTATCGGTACACCGAATGAGATGGCAGATGAAGCAGCTGAGCATGTGGCGAAAGGATTCACTACGTTGAAAGTGAAAATGGGAACGGGGAATTTTCATGAAGAAAGGGAACGGATACGAGCGATTCGTCAGCGTGTGGGTCCAAAAACGATCATTCGTTTAGATGCCAATCAAGGTTGGAAACCGAAAGAAGCGATTCGCATCATTCGCCGGTTGGAGGATGATGGATTCGATATTGAACTAATCGAACAACCAGTTGCTGCACATGACATAGAAGGATTAAGTGAAGTGACAAAGAGTACGTCGACACTCATTATGGCGGATGAATCAATGTTTTCTGCAGTAGATGCACGTAAATTACTGGCGTTACGTGTTGTAGATGTTTTGAATATCAAATTGATGAAGTCGGGGGGAATCCACGAAGCCTTGAAGATAAACGCATTGGCAGAGTCGTATGGTGTGGAGTGCATGGTTGGTAGCATGATGGAGACATCAATCGGAGTGACAGCTGCTGCACATTTGGCTGCGAGTCAGCCGAATGTTACCCGAGTAGATTTAGATGCACCACTTTTAGTAATGGATGAATTTACGGCTGGCGGATTGAAGTATCAAGGGTCCGTCATTGAGTTCGATGGTATGCCTGGTCTCGGTTTTGATGCAGAACGGATGATTACATGGGTGAAGGAGCATGCATGTGAATGAGCGTTGGATATGTGCGGTCAGTGTTGCAGCTGTTTGGACAGATCCAGATGCAGCTCGCTTAGTGGATCTTCCTGCTTTGGATCATCCAGTGCAGTTGGAAAAATGGCTTGGACAACTGTCATATCAAGAGCGCCTCGCTTTAAGTACAGAGAAGCGTATTCAGACCCAACTTTTATATGGCGAGTCAGTGATTGTGGAAGAAGTAGTAGGTGATTGGGCAAAGATCATTGCGATTTCGCAACCTTCGCAAAAAGATCCGCGTGGTTATCCAGGCTGGGTGCCACTTGTCCAATTGTCGATGCGAGAAAAACCGCGTGTGCAGCAATTTGTCAGAGTGACAGCCCGCGAGACATGGATCACAGAACTAACAGGTGAACCGTTTTTACGTGTGTCATTTAATACAGTGTTCCCATGTGGCTTACCTGAAGGAAAACGAATGCGTGTATGGACTCCGCATGGTTGGAAGTTAATCGGTGTTTCAGTTGTTGAACGTCTAGATGAAGTAACTAATCCTAACCCACTAACTGCAGGCAGAAAATTTATCGGATTACCGTATTTATGGGGCGGAATGTCTGCATGGGGCTTTGATTGCTCAGGGTTCATCCATAATCTATGGAAAGCTTGTGGTGTTTTATTACCTCGCGATGCTTGCGATCAGGCGGAAACTGGAATTCCTGTCTCACTGAATCAGGAGGAGTGGAAACTAGGTGATCTGCTGTTCTTTAGTACTAATGAAGATACGTCTATAAGCCATGTGGGGATGTATGCTGGAAATGGGCGTATGCTCCATGCGCCGTCTACTGGTAAATCAGTGGAGCAGATCAAACTAGTGGGATCCGAATATACTGAGAGTTTATGTAGTGTGCGTAGAGTGAATGAGTGATTATCTTTGTGGAAAAACCGAACGGGATAGTCGTTCGGTTTTTATATTTATTGAACTGTGAATGGAACTGCCACTGTCACTTCGTGGTAAGGATCGTGCTGCAGTACTGTTTTGACGAGTCGGTACGTTCCAACAGGTAAACTGATACCTAACTTCTCTACAGAAAAGGTTTGTTGAATCTCTTGATGTCCCTCAAGTACCATTCCTCCATCTCGAAATTGTGGATCTCGAAGAAATACGGCATCGGAATATGTGAGAATGTACCAAAGATCATCCTTTAATACTTCTATATGATAAAATGGACCAATTTCAAATGCATCAGCATTTGCATTGATTACTTTCGTTTCGATATGAGTGGGAGGCTCTGCAAATTCATGCTGCAATAGTTTCAATGAAATCCCTTCACTTTCTGATGGAATGACTTGGTTTGGGACAGGGTCAACCAATGTAGTAATAGATTGTTCATTTCCGCAACTAGCTAATAAAAATAATGTGCTAACTAAAAACAACCATTTTTTCATATTCCTCACCTCCCAATAATTATAAAATTATAGAGCGTACAAAACCTTGATGCCTATCAAGAATTAGTGAAATGCGTCTCGTTTTAGTTATACTAGAACTAGGAAGTAAAAAAGGGAGTTGTCGTAATGTCTGAAAGAAAATCAATGAGCCAATCCAGAACGATTCAAAGTAAACTGGTCTTGCCGCCAGACACCAATCACATTCATTCCATTTTTGGAGGGAAGGTATTAGCGTATATCGATGAAATTGCGGCTATTTGTGCAATGAAACATGCGGGCACGAGAGCAGCCGTCACCGCATCCATTGATTCAGTCGACTTCGTTTCGCCTGCATTGTTAGGAGACGTCATTGAACTCGAAGCAATTGTCACTTCTGTCGGTCGCACATCAATGGAAGTTTTCGTTTCTGTTCATTCGAAAAACTTGGTGACAGGAGAAGTGAAGCTGACGACAGAATCGTTCTGTACGATGGTGGCGGTAGATGATACGAATCGACCGATCCCGGTTGCTGATATTTATCCGGAAACGGAATTCGAACGACGCCTCTATAACTCTGCACCAGCGAGGAGAGAACTTCGTCAGCAAAGACGATTGATGAAACATTAAGTAACGTAAAAACAGCAGCAAATGGAGTGGCTAGAACCACTTCATTTGCTGCTGTGTGTTTGTTTTTTAGTTATTGCTGCTGAATGTACGAACTAAGCCTAGTATAGTTCCACCTAGAATAAATGCAAACAACGCATACATGATGTAAACGAACCACATGAATATCCACTCCTTTAATCAGTATCCTGCCTACCATTGTAACACTGAGCAAGTCGCGTTGCAATGACGTTTGTCAGACAATTATGTCGGCAGAGCGACTAAATGAACGGATACTATTTATTTTATTGTTGCTTCTTCAATAAATCGCGGATATCAGTTAGCAATTCTTCTTTCATATCCAACGGTTTTGCTTCTTCCTCTTCGACAGGCTCTGGTTCTTGCATTTTAAACTTCATAAGCACGCGTAGGAAGACGAAGATAGAACCTGCTACAATCAAGAAATCAATTATGGATTGAATAAATAGGCCATATTTTATTTCAGCATCATCAACTGTATAACTTAGTTGTGAGAAGTCCAGACCACCTAATAAAATACCAAAAATCGGTGTCATAATATTTTCGACTAGTGAAGACACGATTGTACCAAACGCCGCACCAATTACGACACCTATTGCCAAATCAAAAATATTTCCCTTAAACGCAAACTCCTTAAAATCTTTCCACATACACATCATCCTTTTTCATTTTTTTCTTTACTCAGTGCTGTTTTTCTCCTTTTGACGTTGAAATCTCTGATACATCGCAATGGAAGCGATTAGCCATACCATACTCGCAAGAACGCCACCGACGATGTCACTAGGGAAATGAACGCCTAAATAGATTCGACTCAACGCAATCATAGCAATCATCACAGCAGCCAAGACCACAACAACTACACGACTCCAAGTAAACCGCAAGTTCCGCCATACGATATACGCTAGAATCGTATACAAGCTAAATGCCATCATCGTATGTCCACTCGGAAAGCTATAGCCTCCGATATCGATTAGGCGATGAAAGGTAGGTCGCTCTCTTTTGAAAATGAATTTCAGCACTTGATTTAAAATACCCGTTCCAGCCAAAACTGAAACTAATAAAATAGCTTGTGCACGATTTTTTTTCCATAGTAGAAAAGCTAACGTGAAAACGGTTAGCAATGCGACGATAGTTGTCGAACCAATTGTTGTAAAAGCTTTCATAATCGTCGTTAGCCAAGGAGTTTCTGTACCTTGTACAAAATCAATAATCGGATCATCAAAACTAGTAATAGTATGTAAATGAATGGTTCTGGCAAGAAACGCAAAAAAGCCTGTCAAGAGTATACAGATCAACCAAGTAAACAATAAACGTAGAGATAATTCACGCACGACTAACATCCTTTCTATATCATTTATATTTTGAACGAAGCTTAAAAAATGTACCGTGAAAGATTGAATAACGCAAATTACATTGCTGTTTTAAAAAATGTCTACTATCAAAGCGCATCCTATCAAAAGGGGACGTTTTTTCATATACTGTCATAGATATGATGGCTAGTGTGACATTTGTCATATCAAAGTCATGACATCTACATCTACCCCTATAGATGGCTGCGAGGTATTCTTAATGTATTAGCAAACCCACTAGGAGGGAAATTCAAACATGAGTAAAGAGAAAACGAAGCAACTGCACAAAGACGTTGCCCCTTTTGCGAAGTCTGACTTAAAGAAAAGTATTTTTCAGTTGGTGAATACAATACCGCCTGTTTTCATTTTATGGTTCTTAGCGTATCAAAGCATGGAAATTTCTATCATGTTGACAGTTGGCTTGTCCATAGTGGCTGCATTCTTTGTAGTCCGTACTTTCATCATCTTTCACGACTGCACGCACGGTTCATTCTTCCGCAATAAAAAAGCAAATAACATTGTTGGAACAATTACTGGCGTCCTGACATTATTCCCTTATGAAAAGTGGAAAAGAGAGCACTCAATCCACCACGCGTCTAGTTCAAATTTAGACAAACGCGGTGTTGGAGACATTTGGGTAATGACAGTTGAAGAATATCAAAATGCTTCGAAGTTAACGCAATTAGGTTATCGCTTCTATCGTAGTCCCCTAGTATTGTTTGGATTTGGACCTTTGTATTTAGTATTAATCTCAGGTCGTTTCAACCGTAAAGATGCACGTAAAAAAGAACGTATGAATACGTATCTTATCAATATCATCTTAGTTGTATTATATAGTGTACTAGTTGTATTGGTTGGTTGGAAAGCATTCTTGCTAATCCAAGGAACGATGATGTTCACAGCAGCTGCACTTGGAATTTGGTTGTTCTACATTCAACACACATTCGAAGATTCATACTTTGAAGAAGAAACGGATTGGGATTATGTTAAAGCGGCTGTCGAAGGTAGCTCATACTATAAATTACCACGTGTTCTGCAATGGGCAACAGGTAATATCGGTTTCCACCACGTGCATCACTTAGCACCACGTGTACCGAACTACAACCTTGAAATGGCACATGAGTTAACACCACCATTGCACAAGGCAACAACGATTACGCTGAAAACAAGTCTAGAATCATTACGTTATCGCTTGTATGATCCGACAAACAAAAAGTTCATTACATTTAAAGAAGCGAAGCAATCCGCAATGAAAAAGAAATTGTCGATTGATTTAAAACCAAAACGTACAACATTACAATAAACAGGCGTGAGAGGGTCTTCCTTCTCCGCCTTTTTATTTTGTGTAAATAGCTTCAGTATATGAAATGTGAGATATTTGTTACAATGAAATGACAGAAGGTGGCGATGAGTGGCGATGAGCAGTTGGTACAGTATTTTTCCAAAAAATCCATGGCTTAGTATTTACGCATGGGTTGTGTTTTGTATACTACCTTTTTTCTATATTCTACGGAGTGCATCACCGTTCGATTTAATGATTGGTATTATTCTTCTAGTATTCTTTTTCCTATCCTATTACTTCTCCACTAAATCTCAGAGTGGGCTTATGTATATGTGGATTAGTTTTGAAATTGTTATAACTGTTTTAATGACGTTGTTATTTGGTTATGTATATTTATCTATTTTTATTGCTTTCTTTATCGGGAATATTCGAAACCCAGTTGGCTTTTTCATTATATATGGTTTACATATTGCTATTTTAATCGGGGCTGTCGTCGCAGGATTCTTTATTGAAATTGAGTTGTTTTTACCACAAATTCATTTTATTATCATTTCTATTATTGGAGTCGTCCTACTGCCGTTTAACTTATATAACAGACAGAAACGCGAACGGCTTCAAGATCAGTTGGAAGTTGCTAGAAAGCGAATTTCAGAGTTGACGATCATTCAAGAGCGTGAACGAATTGCGAGGGATCTTCATGATACACTTGGTCAAAAGTTATCAATGATTGGCTTGAAAAGCGATTTAGCTGTTCGTTTAATCGAGAGGGATAAACAGGCGGCTATGGAAGAATTGCAAGATATTCGGCAAATCTCCAGTACTGCATTAAAAGAGGTTCGTGATTTAGTCAGTGGAATGCGCCGCGTGAAGTTGAAAGATGAATTAGTTCGCGTACAGCAATTACTCAAGGCAGCAGAAATCGAATTAGAAATAGAAGGAGATCCGAACTTTCCAGACATGTCACCGATTGTAGAAAACGTCTTAGTCATGTGCTTGAAAGAAGCGATCAATAATGTTGTGAAACATAGTTATGCTGAGCGGTGTTGTATCGTGTTTCGACGTACAACGAAAGAGTTTACTATTAAAGTTAAAGATAACGGCATTGGGATTGCGCAAAATGGAGTCAATCTACCAGGCAACGGATTAGACGGTATGGAAGAGCGGTTAGAGTTTGTAAATGGCAAGTTACGGATTGCTAATGAAGAAGGAACGGAATTAAAAATAACAGTTCCTGCAGTATTAAAGCAAATAAAGGAAGGGTGATTTATATGATCCGCATTGTAATAGCGGAAGACCAAGGGATGATGCTCGGTGCGTTAGGGTCGTTATTGAATTTAGAAGAAGATATGGAAGTTGTCGGTATGGCGAAAAATGGCCAGGAAGCTGTGGATCTAGTTAAAAATCTGGAACCTGATATTTGTATTATGGATATTGAAATGCCTATTAAAACGGGTTTGGATGCAGCGGAAGAGTTACAGGATTTGGATTGCAAAATTATTATTTTGACAACATTCGCAAGAGCAGGATATTTCGAGCGAGCGCGTAATGCAGGGGTACGGGGTTATTTACTGAAGGATAATCCAATTGAAGAACTCGTTCGATCAATTCATTCCATTATTAAAGGTGGACGAATTTACGCACCAGAACTAATCGACTTGGCATTTGATATGAAAGAAGAAGAGAAGAATCCGTTGACTGAACGTGAAGCGGAAGTTTTAAAGTTAGTTTCTGAAGGTAAGACGACGAAACAGATTGCAACTGAATTATTTCTGTCACCTGGAACTGTGCGGAATTATGTTTCAACTATATTAGATAAATTAGGTGTTCGAAATCGAATTGAAGCGATTTCAATGTTCCGAGAAAAAGGCTGGTTTAAATAATTAATAAGGAGCGATCGATTGAATGAATCATCTGACGCAAAGTGATTGGATAGCCAAACTACCTTTATTACAGGCTGTTATGGAGAAGAATGAAGTATTGTGGCGTAATCCTTCCGTTGAGCCAATGACGACCGGGTTGGCTAAGACGAACTTATCAAAAGTAGATGTAACAGATGCTAGTGAACGGTTGGAACGATTTGCATCGTATCTAGTAAAAGTATTTCCAGATACTTTGGAAAACCACGGCATCATTGAATCGCCAATCACATCTATTGCAGCAATGAAGAAAGTGCTTGCGAAAGAGTACGCGATCAACATTCCAGGAAAACTCCTATTAAAACAAGACAATGCCTTGCCTATATCAGGCTCAATTAAAGCGCGTGGTGGTATTTACGAAGTATTGAAACATGCTGAAACATTAGCGATTAAAAGTCAGCTACTCAACGATACACAAGACTACAGTCAGTTTGCAGAACCTGCGTTTAAAGAGCTGTTCTCAAAGCATAAGATTGCGGTTGGTTCGACAGGTAATTTAGGATTAAGTATTGGTATTATGAGTGCAAAATTAGGATTTAACGTCACGGTTCATATGTCTGCCGATGCCAAGCAATGGAAGAAAGATTTACTGCGTTCTAAAGGGGTTCAAGTCGTTGAGTATCAAGAGGATTACAGTAAAGCGGTAGAAGAAGGCAGACGGCAAGCGGATGCAGATCCCGCATGTCATTTTATAGATGATGAAAATTCGACAGATCTGTTCATGGGCTATGCCGTGGCTGGAGAACGCGTGGCGAATCAGCTAAAGGCGCAACAAATACGAGTCGATGAAGAACATCCTTTGTTCGTCTATTTACCTTGTGGAGTAGGCGGAGGGCCAGGCGGCGTGGCATTCGGATTAAAATTAGCATTTGGTGACCATGTGCATTGTTTGTTCGCAGAACCTACGCATTCACCGTGCATGATGATCGGTATGATGACGGGGCTACATGATCAAGTGTCCGTAGCTGATTTCGGTTTAGATAATAAAACAGCAGCTGACGGTTTAGCAGTCGGCACAGCTTCTGCATTTGTCGGAAAAACGATGGAGCCATTGCTAGCAGGTTGTTACACAATCGAAGACCAAACCTTATTCAATCTACTGAAACAACTAGCGGACAGTGAAGATATTTGGTTAGAACCTTCCGCGCTAGCGGGAATGATAGGTCCGGTGCAAGCGATACAGTCTGCTCTTCCGTCAGCTAATTCTCCGCAAGCGACTCATCTTGTATGGGCAACAGGCGGGAATATGGTTCCAGCAGAAGAAATGCAAAGCTATTACAAGCAAGCAGGGAAATAATCCGCGTTATTTCCCGGGGAATCGACAGGGAATTTGTATGTGAAAAGTATATCATTTTACTTCGTTCCAAGCGTTTCAGGTGACGACCTCAGAATAGAATCTTCTACTTCCGTTTACTACAATCAAAAAGAAAAATGCGTGAAGGCGAATTATCCTTCACGCATTTTTCTTTTGACTGCTTATTGATAAACGTATCTTTTTTAAATACGGAGTGTACCGGAGCGGAAAAAGGCCGACTCCTGCGGGATCTAGCACGAATGTTGAGACCCCGCAGGAAGAGCCGTCACGAAGAACGGCTTTTGCGAGTAAAAGCGTCAGCGTTAGGAGCACGGTTCCAGCGACGAGGAGGCTCAAGCGTGCCCCGCGGAAAGCGTGCCTTTTGGAGCGCAGGGGAACGGACTATTTTCTAGTCATGTCCCAGTCTCTATTTTTGTATGGTTTTATGTAACTAACTTTAACGCAAGTTCTGAAACATCTTTAACTTCAAAAGTCGGGGAGCGAGTAGTAGACCGATGATCGTACCACTTATTGTTGACACTAAGAATGGCGGGAAAAAGAAGAAGGCCGTTACGGTTGTCCCCATTAAAATCTTCGCATACGGAACAGCGAATAATGGAGCAATCAACCCTGTGCCTATAATCTCGCCTAACCCCGCACTCCAATTCTTTTTAAATGCTTTATAGAAGACACCCGCTAAAAGCGCGCCAATCATACCGCCTGGGAATGCGAGCAATGAACCTGTTCCAGTGAGCACGCGCACGAGACCAGTCATAAAAGCTACAATGACTGCAGGAACAGGTCCCATGACGATTGCGACGATGACGTTTACAGCATGCTGGATTGGATAGGCTTTAGCGATGCCAGCAGGGAAAGAGACGAAAGCAGAACCAGCTACTGCAATCGCGACAAACATAGTCATGTAAATCATTTTACGTGTATTCATAAGTACCTCATTTACTTTTTTAATAGGGTTTGTATTTCTTCAGAAAAAAGTTGTGTAGCTTTTAAAGGATGTTCTGCTGAAGCGATTGAAGAAATAATCGCGATACCATCAGCTCCTGCATGGAAAACAGGTTCAATGTTCGCCATAGAAATGCCACCAATCCCAACGAGCGGCATCGACGGAAATGCGCTACGAATTTCTTCGATTAGTACAGGTCCTACAACAGCGGATGCATCCAATTTTGACGTGGTTGGATAAATTGGACCGAGTCCAACGTAATCAGCACCGATCGACTTTGCCAGACGTACTTCCTCTACGTTATGTGTAGAGACACCAAGCCACTTATCTGGACCAATCCGTTTACGGACGAGGCTAGCTTGCTCATCGTCTTGCCCTACATGTACACCATCGGCATTAAGTGCAAGTGCCAGATCTACATCGTCATTGATGATAAAAGGCACGCGGTACAGTCTGCATAAGGCTTGGCACTTTCTCGCAAAATTTAGCAACGCTTCACCTTCTAATGCACCTAGTCCTTTTTCGCGTAACTGAAAACAAGTAATACCCCCACGAAGTGCTGCTTCTAAGACAGCTAACGGTTCGCGTGTATCAACATTTTGTGTACCCATGATAAAATATAGACTCATCGCGTTTCGTACATCTGTGTTCCGCATCAGTTCATCTCCTGCTTTAACTTGCTATAAGCCCAATGATTCGTAGGTCCGTGTCCAGAGCCGATACGCAGGCCGTTTTCAATCGCGACTTGGATGAATTGTTTTGATTCAGCCACTGCGTCAGGAAGGGAGCAGCCTTTAGCTAAAAATCCTGTCAAAGCTGCTGCGAATGTGCAACCAGTCCCGTGTGTATCCTTTGTGTGGATCCAAGGAGTTGTCAGTGTGAATGACTGGCCTTCGCAATCGACGTAATAATCTTTTGCTTCTAGTACATCGTTGCGGTGTCCGCCTTTCATGACAACTGCTTTTGCACCTAACCCAATAATTATTTGTGCAGCTTGCTGGATCTCCTCATCTGTAACGATTTTCATCCCCGTTAGCACTTCAGCTTCCGGAATATTAGGTGTCACAATCGTAGCAAGAGGAATCAAGTGATCCTTCAGCGCTTGAATCGCTTCTTGTTGCAACAATGATTGACCACCTTTGGCAATCATGACAGGATCAATTACGAGTGGGATGGGTGGATATTCTTTTAGCACAGTAGCAATCGCTGTAATAATTTCTGCCGAGAATAGCATGCCTGTCTTACACGCTTTCACATCAAAGTCATCTAATACCGCCCGCACTTGTGCGACGACGCCTTCTTTGGCAACAGGATAGACCCCATGAACGCCTTGCGTATTTTGTGCAGTCACTGCTGTTAGTGCTGATGTACCGAATACTTCGAGCTCTTGAAACGTTTTTAAATCTGCTTGGATACCTGCTCCACCACCACTATCTGAACCAGCGATGGTTAGCGCCACTTTTACTGTCAATGAAAAAACCCCCTTGCGTTAGTTATACTAAGAACGTTTTTGTTTCACGATCTAATGTATGTAGTATATTTAAAAAATTCATAGCAAAATCACCAGGCCCTGTTGAAATTTTAGCTGTTTCTTCGCCTACTCGTTTATAAAATGAAAGTGCCTCTGCAGTTGCTTCTAACGGCTTTTCCATTCCTGCAGTTAAGAATGCACCTACTACAGAGCTAAGCAAGCAACCTGTACCCGTTATATTCGTCATCATCGGGTGACCACCTGTAATGGTTAGCGTAGAGTGTCCGTCCGTAACGATGTCTACTTCACCGGATACTGCTACAAGACATCTATGCTCGAGTGCGACCTCTTTTGCAATTTTTTCTATATCTGCGTTACCCTCGCCAGCATCCACGCCTTTAGCATGCCAAGGAATGTTAGCGATTGCGGCTAGCTCACCAGCATTACAGCGAATGACAGTCACATCCACTTCTTTTAATACGTGTAAGGCACTTGCTTTACGGAAAGGTGTCGCTCCTGCGCCGACGGGATCTAATACGACTGGTTTTCCAGCTGCGCGCGCACTTTTTCCTGCTAAAATCATCGCGTCTACCGTTTGTTGTTTTAAAGTGCCGATATTTAGGACACTACAAGCCGCCACATTCGCGATATCTTCTGCTTCTTCTATTGCATCCGCCATGACCGGAGAAACGCCAAGAGCTAATAGTCCGTTTGCTTGGAAGTTGGCTACGACAAAATTTGTAATGCAGTGAATTAGCGGTTGTTCTTTTCTAAGTTGTTGAATCAGTTGCATGTTTCTCTTCCTTTCTTTAAAGGTATATATACAAAAAACCCATACAAAGATGGGCTGTTGGGTACGCGAACTACCCACTTCCCTCCGCTAGCATGTACTAGATCAGGTTCCAAGGGTTTGCATAATTACATCTCAGCCGAATGACGGCACCCCTAGTGGTGAATATGAATTAGACAGCCTAATTATAACATACACATCTAAAAGGATAAAACGATACCGGAAAGAGAAGAATATATTGTATGAAATTGAGTGATTGCGCATAGTGAGGAAAGTGTAATGATATGTCCAACATTACATAATCCCTTAAGTTATGACAGAGGATTCATATGGAGTAGCCAAAAGGAGTGGATAGAAAAATGGAGGATTTATTCGAAATTCAACGGATGACACATTCATTGGGTGAATTATTTTTTGCCTGGACAGATAGCGGGGAATACTATCGAGTCTATAAAAATAAACAGCAAGTATATGAAGGTACGGCGGCAAAACTTACCGATGGGGAGCTCGATACTAGACAACCTTTCCAATATACGATTGAACGTGTCGATGGAGGGCAGGTCAAGGACGTCATCGTGATTCAAACATCTGCTTTAACAGAAGTAAAAGAAGACGAACATCCGTTACAGCGTTTAGTCATTACGGTTATTGTAGCTTCTTCGCAGATTGCTTTGTCTTGGGAACGCATCAAAGGAGTAGAAACATTTGATATTTATCGAGACGGTAAGTTTCTACAGACCGTGGAGGATAATCGTTTCATCGACCGCGAAATGGATGTATCTGATTCTGTCACCTACAGCGTAACTGCCACTCGTCCATTGATCGACAGTAATCGAAAATTGAATGTTAGCAAATCGATTGCAGCCACGCTATTTGAAGCTGTTATACCATCAAGTACTAACAACAAACCGACAGAAGAAATTTATACATTCACTGTTCGTGTCAATCGCCGTGATCAATTATTACGTCCTGTTACGGATCACAAAAAAGCGAAAGAAGTAGCACGATGGAAGTTTCGCTACGCCACATTTTTGAAAGAGGATATCATCAAAAATCCAAACTTTATGTCACCGTTCCCATACTTTACAGGAGATGATCGGAATTTTGATGTGCAAAGTGAACGTTTCCGGACACGCGTTGACATGCAAGGTGAATTTACGGCTGGAAAGAGTTCGCTTACGTATACAAAAGCAACTGGTCCAACGATTGGTTTGAATTATGTAAAGCGCTATAAACGCCACGACCATGCTTCAGTAGATGATATTGTAATCGAGCGCTTAGACGCAAAGCCGACAGACATTCGTTTTACAATATCTCATGATGTCGGCAATCCGCTGACAGCTTCACCCCCTATCCACTACGAAGTAACAGGACGTCTGGATCAGGAAGGCAATATAGATCTGGTTGGCTATCATAATATCTCGCCTCATCATGAAATCTATCTTTCACTCGATGATCAGGAGTGGCAGACTGTACATCTGGCGGAAAGTGAAGGGTTAGCTTATTTGTCAGGTGTGCCAGGCAATAATTATTGGCGTTATATGACATGTGACTAATGTAATGACAAAAAAACGCTGTATTCCTATTTGGAGTACAGCGTTTTTTTGTCATTATAGTAATCCAGTTGCAAAAAACTAAAACTCTATTGTACTAGTATGCGAGAAATGTTGTAAACACTGCTGTACGAAAATAGCATCCTTACCTTCAATTCCATCGCCTAGTAAGTATAATTCTAGGCATTTTTGTCAAGGCTACATGATATTAAAAATGTTAGAGGGTTTTCATATGAAAAAAACAGGATCTATAAGCGTTTTACACGTTATTTTCCTGTCCATGACAATGGTTGGTTTGAAAAATCATGTAACCATTATTCCGTCGTTACTAAAAGGGGCAGGGAGGGATGGGTGGATATCTATTCTGTTGGCTACTATTGCAATCTTTCCTTGGCTTTTTCTAGTACTTTACATTCACAAGAAATCGAATCAACAGCCACTAACAGAGTGGTTGGAAAACACTATTGGAAAAGTTGCTTCAGCCATTGTTCGGTATGTGGTCGCCATTTTTTTACTTATTATGGCCGCTTTTACATTAGGTGAGACAATGTCGTGGATTATTTCTACCTTTTTACCGAAATCGTCCGTGGTGCTATTGTTAATCGTTTTTACTATTCTATGCATCCTACTTGTTACTACCAACTTACAAACGATTGCGATGGTTAACGTGCTCGTTCTCTTTTGGGTCGTTGTCTTAGGTTTTTTTATTGCATTTACAAATCTGCAAGTAAAAGATTATATGTTGCTCCGACCCTTTTTGGAGCATGGGTGGCAACCTGTTCTAACAACGACCGTGTTTGCTGCATCCGGTTTTGTCGAGATCCTGCTTTTCCTGTTCATTCAACATAAAGTAAAAGATCGTATTCGATGGTATCATTTTGCGGTCATGCTATTCATTTTAATGGGGTTAACAATGGGGCCTACCATTGGAGCTATAACGGAGTTCGGCCCAATCGAGGCGGCGAAACAAAGATTTCCAGCCTATGAAGAATGGCGAATTGGGTCAGTTGGTCGTTTTATTGAACACTTTGACTTTTTTTCGATTTATCAATGGCTGACTGGTGCATTCATACGCGTGGGGCTTCTTTTATTCATTGCAGCGGATTTATTGAAGATGACGGGAGATAGACAGCGTATTTGGAAAGTACTAACGCCAGCCTTTTTCTTTATGACCTTGTCGTTGGTTCCTATGGGTGACGTTCTTTTTCATCGCATTAAAGGAGATTATTTATTGAAAATCACCTTTTTCTTCATGCTTTTACTCTCCCTTTTTTTGGGAACTGTTGCCCTTGTCTCAGGAAAGTCATCTAAGAAGATCAAAACATAAAATCTATGCAGAAGATGGTGAAGAGCAATGGAGTCGGATGAAAAGGAAATGGATTTAAATTCCGTGAAACAAATGTTTCAAAAATCCGCTGATATTCAGTTTCAATCCTATACGTTCAATCAACGTCAAGTAGTATTTATCACATGCGATGCTATGATTGACCAGCAACTATTGAATCAAGTCATTGTTCAGCGAGTTCAACTTATAATGGATAATTTGAAGGGTGAAACGATAGAAGAAGCGGTCGTTGCGCAATTACACATTCCGGATTTTAAAAAAGTAGAAGACATTAATGAAGTAGGTACACTCGTGTACACCGGCCATTTACTTTTATACTTTGAAGATGAAGGTTTTCTCTTTTCGAGTAATATTGCGAAAAAGCCAAATCGTAATCCAGAGGAGACAAAAATAGAAGTACCGGTAAAAGGGCCAAGGGATAACTTTATTGAAGATGTTTCGGTTAATATTGCGTTAATCCGAAAGAGGTTACCAACGAATTCATTATGCGTAGAGAAGTTCGAATTGGGGAAACGAACTAAAACGACGGTAGCTCTTCTGTATTTTGACGATATTTCCAGTAAAGAGACATTGTATAGCATAAAAAAACAGTTGAAAAAGGTCAATACCGACATTATCTATAGCGGGGACATACTGATGGAAAGTGCGAATATGAGTGCCAAACTTTTTCCAAGGCATGATTATACAGGTCGACCCGACAGTGCGATTCAAGCGCTTGTAAGAGGACGGTTCCTTATTCTTATTGACGGAGTAGCTTATGGTGTGATTACGCCAGTGAACCTATTACTGCTTATAAAAACAACTGATGATGATGATAGCCCTACCATATTCAGTTCCCTTGATCGATTACTGCGTGTTTTTGGGATGGCCATCGGTATTGGTTTGCCGGCATTTTGGCTTGCCTTAACAACTTTTCATCAAGATCAATTGCCACTTCTATTACTGGCTACAGTCGTAAAGTCGAATACGGGACTTCCATTTCCTACAGCGCTTGAAATGTTAATTATGCTAATTATGTTTGAATTATTTCGGGAAGCCGGGTTACGTCTTCCATCAGTACTTGGAGGAACGATTGGTGTGGTTGGTGGGTTAATTATTGGTGATGCCGCCATTCGGGCCGGAATTACTAGTCCGGCGATGATTGTCATTATTGCGACTTCGACGATTGCAACTTTTACGTTGGTCAATCAATCGCTAGTGGTAGCCGTGAGTGTGCTACGGGGGTGTTTCATTATCCTAGTATCGTTTTTTGGAATGTTTGGGTTCCTTGTCTCACTATTACTTACTATCCTTTTTTTATCAAACATTCGTGTGTTTGGGGTTCCGTATATGAATATTGCGGCAGATTTAAGTTGGGAGACACTGAAGAAGTCATATCTGCGCTTATCAGCTAATCAATATAAGGAACGTCCGAATATGTTGAATCCCAAGGATAAAACACGGAGTAAAGAGGGGGAAAAATGAATAAACGTATACTAGTGATGATCGTGCTACTTTTGACATTCCTTTCAGGCTGTTTAGATATGAATGAACCTGAAAGAATGCTTTATGTTAATGGAATCGGTATAGATTTTAAGGATGGAAAATATGAGCTTTATACTCAGTTTGTTAATTTTTCCAATACAGCAAAATCCGAACAACCTATTGATGTTGAGGCAGTGCAGGCTGAAATCGGACATGCTACGGGTGAGACAATGGACGAAGCCATTTTTGAATTATACCATTCCGTAGATCAAAAGATTTATTGGGGTCTTATGACCTATATTGTTGTATCAGAAGAAGTGATGGTAAATAGGAAATTGAGTCCGGTTATCGATGCTTTTATTCGCTTTAAAGAAACGCGGTACCAAATATGGGTGTATGCTACTAAAGATTCCGTGCAAGACGTTCTATTAATAAGGCCTGTTCTCAATGCATCATTAACGTTGTCTAAGCTTAGTGATCCCAAGAACTCCTTTAAGCAGGAATCTTTTATTGAGCCAGTAGATTTCCGCAGAGTTATTGTCGGCCTGAACGAACCAAGCCACGAAGTAAATATTCCGCTAGTTTCAGTAGAGGAAAATTGGCAATCGTTGAATGGTACCATTAAAGCACCGGTTTTATCAGGGGTTGGGGTGGTTACTCCGACTAGCTTCAAAGGATTCATCTCGGGGGACAAAGCGCTTGGAATACAGTGGATGTCAAGCAAAATGAAAAGAGGGCAAGTGACCTTTAAACTGGACGGGGGAAATTACTTCACAATGATTATAGATCATGTGGAAGTGAAAATTAAACCAATTGTCCAGAAAGGAGAAGTGAAGTTTGATATTGATGTCCAGTTGGAAACATCCGTCAGTAGTATTGGAGGAAAGATTACAAAAGCGCAGATTCGCAAGGAGATAAAAAAAGTGATTAAAAATGATATCCAAGCAACGTATCAAGAAGCTTTGGAGAAAGACATTGATATTTACAATTTTTCTAACGTTCTATACCGTAAAAACGTTAAGGAGTGGAAGAAGTACCACAAAGACGGTGAACTTGACTTGACAGAAGATTCTATTCGAAACCTTAAGGTAACTATTACCAATCTTACTTCTGAAAGAAAATCATATGAAGAGACGATTAAACCTTAAGGAACAGACTCACAACTATGGAAAAGATGCTTTCCGTTCAATAGACTAAAATCGTGGCGGGGAGTGGTATCCAACTTGATATATCAAAGTTGCAATACTACTTCCAGCTTTGTATATATTCTCATTTTATAAAGAGCGAGTTAGGTTTTAATAGGTTGCTTCTATGCGATGGATGGACAGAATTTCTTTCAATTATTTCCAGCTAGATGTAAATAGTTGAAAGAACCACAATACTCCGATAGAATAAAAGATAATTCTTGTAAGCGTATTCATTTGACATAAAGCTAGTAAAAGATTCATATAGTAGCTTTGTGTGCAAAAATGATTGCACTAAAGTACAAGCAAACTAAAGTGAATAGGGAGTGTGAAGCAATATGGTACAAACTACAGAAAATCAGGTGTATGCGAACCCGAATACAGAAGGTGCAAAGGTTCATTTTAAAGAACGCTACGATAACTTTATCGGTGGCAAATGGACAGCGCCTGTAAAGGGTCAGTATTTTGATAACACAACACCTGTGACGGGGAAAGTGTTCACACAAGTAGCGCGATCCACAGCAGAAGATATTGAACTAGCACTCGATGCAGCTCATGCAGCAAAAGACGCGTGGGGTAAAACTTCAGTTACTGAACGTTCAAATATTTTATTGAAAATTGCAGACCGTATTGAAGAGAACTTAGAGATGCTTGCGGTTGCAGAAACTTGGGACAACGGGAAAGCAGTTCGAGAAACATTAAATGCAGATCTTCCGTTAGCGATCGATCATTTCCGCTACTTTGCTTCTGCTATTCGTGCGCAAGAAGGCGGCGTTAGCCAACTTGATAATAATACAGTGGCCTATCATTTTCATGAACCACTTGGCGTTGTCGGACAGATCATTCCTTGGAACTTCCCGATCTTAATGGCAGTGTGGAAACTCGCGCCCGCATTAGCAGCGGGGAACTGTATCGTCTTAAAGCCAGCAGAGCAGACACCTACCTCTATCTTAGTGTTGGTTGAGTTAATCGAAGACTTGCTTCCACCGGGCGTTCTTAACGTCGTCAACGGCTTTGGTCTAGAAGCGGGTAAGCCTTTAGCTTCTAGTCCACGAATCAGCAAGATTGCATTCACGGGTGAGACGACAACTGGTCGTTTGATCATGCAATATGCATCTCAAAATTTAATTCCTGTTACGTTGGAATTGGGTGGGAAATCTCCAAACATTTTCTTTGAAGATGTAATGGCAGAAGATGATGCGTTCTTGGATAAAGCAATTGAAGGGTTTGTTATGTTCGCCTTGAACCAAGGGGAAGTATGTACATGTCCGTCCCGTGCATTGATTCAAGAATCTATTTACGATAAATTTATGGAGCGTGCACTAGAACGCGTAAAAGCGATCAAGACAGGCAATCCGCTAGATCCAACAGTGATGATGGGTGCACAGGCGTCTACAGAGCAATTGGAGAAAATCCTTTCGTACTTAGACATCGGTAAGCAAGAAGGTGCTGAATGCCTGACAGGTGGAGAGCAAAATATGCTAGAAGGCGACTTGAAAGATGGATATTATGTAAAGCCTACTGTATTTAAAGGCCATAATAAAATGCGTATCTTCCAAGAAGAGATTTTTGGTCCAGTGTTAGCAGTAACGACATTTAAAGATAAGGAAGAAGCGTTAGAAATTGCGAATGATACATTATACGGACTAGGATCAGGTGTATGGACACGCGATATGAATACAGCGTATCGTTTCGGACGTGGTATTCAAGCGGGCCGTGTATGGACAAACTGCTATCATGCGTATCCTGCACACTCTGCATTCGGTGGCTATAAAGCATCTGGTATTGGCCGTGAGAATCACTTGCAGATGCTAGCGCATTATCAACAGACGAAAAATATGCTAGTGAGCTATGATGAAAGCAAACAAGGATTCTTTTGATCGAATCTGTCTCGAGGATCCGAAGTGAAATGGAGGAATCCATCATGCCAGATCGTGTAATAGCTACAGACGAAGCATTGGCCCTCATTAAACTACTACAAGAAAAACATGGTCCTTTAATGTTTCATCAGTCAGGTGGTTGCTGTGACGGCTCGTCTCCTATGTGTTACGAGGAAGGCGATTTGCTTATCGGCGATCAAGATGTCTTGCTAGGTCATATCGGCGATGTGCCTTTCTATATGATGAAAAGCCAATATGATTATTGGAAACATACTCAATTGATCATCGATGTAGTGGATGGTCGTGGCGGGATGTTTTCGCTCGAAGGAGTGGAAGGCAAACGGTTCTTGACTCGATCCCGTGCATTTACAGATGAAGAATATAGACAGTTAACCTTGTAAAAAATGCCTTCCGGGTTTATCGGAAGGCATTTTTGGTTATGATATGAAACGTTTGCGTTCCTCTGGGGTAGGTAACATACACGATAGCTCTTTTTTGCCGAACCATTTATAGCGATTGGCAGCAATAAAGTCATACACCCGATTACGTATAGCGGGTGGCACGATAATGAAAAGAAAAGCTAAATGCCAAAGCCCATCTAATTTCTTGGCAATCCGCAATGCAGCGCCTGACTTCGTGTGAGCTTTACCATTCTCAATCAATACCAAACTATCTACGTCGTCTGGAATCTGATATTTTTCGCGTAGTTCTTTCCCTACATCGTCCTGTAAAGATGCAAAAGAAAAGTGTTGATAGGGATCGCGTTTAATGATGAACTGCACACTGGCATCGCAAAAGTTGCATTCACCATCAAATAATACGATTCGATTTCGATTCATATACGTTCTCTCCTTACTAATCAGTTATATCGTAGTATACCCTGTTCTATTAGATTTCACTCCTAACGTTCTAATTTGAATGTTTGAACTACTCGTATAGCGGGGTATATTAGATAGTAAATAGATTAGTTTGGACTTGTGAATAATGAATTTAGAAAGGGTGAAAGAGTATGGAACGTCAATTCATTGATCCTGCTGAGCTTGAGTTACGGCGTGATTCTGACTTTTTACGCTCTCAAAATATGGTGGGCGAAGGTGCACCAGTCTACGATCCATTGAACGAATGTGAGATTATGGTGAAGAAGCTTGAAATGATCGAAGCCGCAAAAGGTTATGATGGTCCAGCAGCACCTAGAAGTTGCGAATTATAAAAAAGTAAAAGTAATCCTTCCTATCTGCATCACATGAGAAGGGTTACTTTTTTATATTTATCGTCAAATTTCTGCTTCCCATGGCGCTAGCCCGTAGTAAGTGCGAAGACTCGCATGTAATAGGGTATAGGAGGTGAGATGATGAATCAAGGACAATGTGGAATGTCAGGACATTACCAGGGAATGCCGGGTCAACACCTAGGGATGCCGGGTCAACAACCAGGCTTTCCAATGCAACCAATAGTTTGCCCGACGCAATACCGTTATAATGATTGTTTTACCACGCAAGAAATTCCTTATATCCATCCGATCGTCAACGTCAATCGTCATAACACAGTGGGTGTACCGCAACACTATTATACTGAAACAACACAGGACGTCATGGGTTCTACAATTATGCCAGGTAGAGGACCAGGATATGGACCAGGAATGGGACCAGGATACGGGCCGGGACCAGGTTACGGAGGATGTGGCCGCCGTAGAAGATGCGGTCGGTAATTCCTAAGTAGAATAAGAAAAACCGCTGTCTCTATTTTATTAGAGATGGCGGTTTTCGTTATTGTCGCCTCTGATCAGCCGTTTCTGCTTTAGTTATCGTCCAGCTACAGACGCCAACCTCTCGGGCCGTTTCGGACTTGCTAAAAAGGCAAAGAGCGCCTTTCCAGCAAGCCCTCCAACGCCTGTCGAGGCTAATACGGCGTCTTCCGCTTTAGTTATCATCCAGCTGCAACGGCTAGCTCCTCGGGACGTTTCAGGAAAGCAGTAAAGGCAAAGAGCGCCTTTATTGCTTTCCTTCCAACGCCTGTCGGAGCTGACCAGCCGTTTCCGCTTTAGTTATCGTCCAGCTACAACGGCTAGAGGCTCGGGTCATAAGCCAAAGCTGCTGTGTGGCAAAAGGCGCCACTTCGCATCTTCGTCTTATGCCTGCCGCCTCTGACCAGCCGTTTCCGCTTTAGTTATTCCACGTTAAAGTATCTTGCGTCTGGGTGTGCGAAGACGATGGCGGATACGGATGCTTCTGGTTCCATCATGAATTCTTCGGTTAATACGACGCCGTGGTCTTCGGGTTTGATGAGGCCGAAGAGTTTTGCTTGGTCTTCTAGGTTCGGACATGCTGGGTAGCCGAATGAGAAACGTTGGCCTTGATATTTGGCTGCGAATCGTTCGCGCATTGTGAAATCTGTTGCGTCGGGGAAGCCCCATTGGTCACGGATTTCTTGGTGGATTCGTTCTGCGAATCCTTCTGCTAATTCCAAAGCTGTTGCTTGGAATGCGTGACTTTCTAGGAATTTACCTTGTTCTTTTAGTTCGTTTGCGTATTGACGAACACCTTTACCTGCAGTTACTTGCATGAAAGCTACATAATCCATTTCGCCACTATCGACTGTTTTTAAATAGTCAGCTAGACAAAGGAATGGTTCTTTTGCCTGGCGTGGGAATGTGAAACGCTCGATTTCTGTTGTTGAATCTTCTGGATCGTAGATAATGACGTCATCTCCATCTGCTTGGGCAGGGAAGAATTGATAGATACCAGAAGCGGTCAGTTTATCAGATTTCAAGAACTCTGTTACCATTTCATGAAGCTGTACAGCACGTTCTTCTTTCTTCGCTAACATGCTGTCGACATTTCCGCGTAAACCTAGGTGATGACCGATCAGTGTGCGCATGTTTACGTAAGGATGTAAGTGAGCTACTGAATAATCTTTTATTACGCGTCTGCGTAAATCTGTCGGCACGAACACAGGGACATCTGTGCGAACCGTTTTTACTGGGCGGGGGGCGACGGCTACATTTGTTGTTCCGCGACTTGCTTTAATCGCATCATTCGTTTCACGTTTTTCAAGGTTCTCCTGCAATTCATCAAGAAGTGCTTCTTTGCCATCGCTTTGTAGTCTGTTTGCTAAGTCTAGTCCTTGCATCGCATCTTTCGCGAATATTACAGGACCGTCATATTCAGGTGCGATTTTTGTTTCTGTAAATCGTCTTGTCAAAGCAGCTCCACCGACCATAACAGGCAAATCGATACCTGCTGCTTTGAAGTCCTGCGCTGTAATGACCATTTGCTGTGCAGATTTTACTAATAAACCTGACAAGCCGACAATATCCGGTTTTTCTTTACGAATCACTTCGATTAATGCTGCCGGAGTAACTTTGATGCCAATATCAATTACTTTAAAGCCGTTATTGCTTAAAATAATATCGACTAGATTTTTCCCAATATCATGAACATCGCCTTTGACGGTGGCAAGAATGATTTTACCTTTTCCGCTGTCGTCTTCTTTCTTATCCATGAATTGCTCTAGGTAGGAAACGGATGCTTTCATAACTTCGGCACTTTGTAGTACTTCCGCTACGATTAGCTGGTTGTCGTTGAATAAACGACCAACTTCCCCCATCCCTTCCATCAACGGCCCATTAATGATGTCAAGCGGCGTATCATATGTTTTCATCGCAGCTTCTAAGTCTTGGATTAGACCTTCCTTCGTGCCTTCTACTACATAATAGGCAAGACGCTCAGGCACTGTTTTCGGAATATCATCTTCCGTTTTTTCTTTTTTCTTATCACGATAAAAGTCTGCAAAGTCTGCCAATGTTTCATCAGTTGTTGTAAATAATAAATCATTAGCTAGTTTAATTTCTGCTTCCGGAATAGAAGCAAAGCGTTCTAATTTCTCTGTATTAACAATCGCGTAATCTAAACCAGCTTGCGTACAGTGGTATAAATACACAGCGTTTAACACTTCACGACCTACTGGAGGCAAGCCAAATGAAACGTTACTGACACCAAGTGTTGTCAAGGTGCGAGGTAGTTTTTCCTTTATCAAACGGATTCCTTCAATCGTCTCTACAGCAGAACCGATATACTGTTCGTCACCTGTGCCGACAGGGAAGACTAAAGGATCAAAAATAATGTCTTCTGGTGCGATTCCCCATTTGTTCACGAGTAAGTCATATGAACGTAAAGCAATTTCAAGTTTGCGTTCTCTAGTGACAGCCATCCCGATTTCATCGATTGTACCAACAACTACAGCCGCTCCATACTTTTTCACGAGTGGTAATACAGCGTCAAAACGTTCTTCTCCATCTTCTAAGTTGATCGAGTTAATGATTGCTTTCCCTTGAGAAAACTTCAATGCTTCTGCAATGACATTTTCATCAGTGGAGTCAATTACTAAAGGAACTTTAACCTTTTTAACAACTTCCTTCATGAATCGTGTCATGTCATACAGCTCATCACGGTCTGGGTTCGCTAAGCAAATATCCAGTACATGCGCGCCACGCCTTACTTGAGCTCGTGCGATTTCAGAGGCTTCTTCAAACTTTTCGTCAACGATTAACTGCTTAAACTTTCGTGAACCGATAACATTTGTCCGTTCACCGATCAGTAGTGGTCGTAATGTATCATCGTAAAGTAAAGGTTCGATACCAGATATGGCATGCCCGTGTGGTTCTTCTGGCATTTGACGAGGGGCTTTATCTTTTACAGCTTCCCGTATTGCACGGATATGATCAGGAGTCGTACCACAACAGCCGCCAACCATATTTAACCAACCTTTATCAGCAAAGCCTTCAAGCTTCTTAGATAGAGATTCAGGAGATTCGTGGTAATGACCTTCCTCGTCGGGAAGTCCAGCGTTCGGATAACACGTAACATAGCTAGTTGCCAAATCTGAAAGTGAACGTAGGTGGTCTGTCATGAATTCAGGACCAGTCGCACAGTTTAAACCGACAGAAAGGGGGTTAACGTGTTCAATGGAAATATAAAATGCTTCAATACTTTGACCAGCAAGCGTTGTACCCATCGGTTCAATCGTACCTGAAATCATAATAGGTACTTCGCGTCCGAGTTCTTCAAATGCTTTTTTAATTCCGATTGTGCCTGCTTTAACATTCAGCATATCTTGACTTGTTTCCATTAAGATTAAGTCGCTTCCTGCGGCTACTAGTGCTTTTGCTTGTACGTAGAAGTCATTGGATAATTCGTCGAATGTAATACCGCCTGTAACGGAAAGCGTCTTAGTTGTCGGCCCAATCGCACCAGCTACAAAACGAGGCCATTCAGGAGTCGAATACTTTTCAGCACTTTTTTTTGCAATTTCAACGGATTTCGTGTTGATCTCATCTGCACGATGGCCGAGGGAGAATTCATTTAACACAAGGGGAGTACCACCGAAAGTATTCGTACAAATAATATCGGCCCCTGCTTCCAAGTATTCATCATGAATTCTTTCCAAAATGTCAGGACGTAAAACACTTAAGTATTCGTTACAGCCATCATATTCTTCGCCGCCGAAATCTTTAGTAGAGAGATCTTCTGCCTGCAGCATCGTCCCCATCGCACCATCAATGATAAGGATTCGTTTCTCTAGTTGCTCTTCAATAGGATGTTTCTGCATGTTTTAATTCCCTCTCCTTCTGTTCATCTAAGTGCTTAATATACTCATATAATTCAAGTGTCATGTCGTAACGAAGGAATGGAGTGATCAAATAGATTCCATTAAAGTATTTCGCAGCTGTATCGATAAGCTCTTTTGCAATATCAATACCTGTTGCGGTGGATTGCCCTCGATCATCTCCACATTCGCGCATTCTTTCCAGCACATCCTCGGATAGTTTAATCCCTGGAACTTCGTGATGTAAGAACTCGGCATTACGAATATTCGTCAACGGCATGATCCCGATGAAAATCGGAGTATCTAAATGCTTCGTAGCTTCGTACACGTCAATGATCTTTTCTTTTGTATAAACAGGCTGGGTAATGAAATAATCCGCACCTGCTTCAATTTTCTTCTCAAGCCGCTGCACTGCACGATCAATTACGCGTACATTTGGATTGAAAGCTGCAGAAACAGAGAAGTTTGTTTTTTTACGCAATGGTTTACCAGAGAATGAAATTCCTTCATTCAACTGCTTAATCAGTTGCAATAGTTCCATACTCGAGACGTCATAGACACTTGTCGCACCAGGGAAGTCGCCTACTTTTGTCGGGTCACCCGTTACTGCGAGAATGTCATGTATGCCTAGTGCATCAAGTCCCATCAAATGTGACTGTAAACCGATTAAGTTATGGTCACGACACGTCAAGTGAACAAGGGGACGGATATTGTGTTGCATCTTAATGATAGAACCCATCGCCATATTACTGATTCGTGGTGATGCTAATGAGTTATCCGCCATAGTGATAGCATCTACACCTGCATCATATAAGAGGTTTGCACCTTTAATGTAATCTTCAGTTTCTAAATGACGTGGCGTATCCAGTTCAACGATGACAGTACGTTCTGTCTTCGCTTTTTCGTGAAGTGGCTGATGTTTAACAGGACCTGCTTCTTGAATAATAATTGGTTTTGCAGGTGCTACAACTTTCTCGGTAACAGGAGCTAACCCTTCCAAGCGTGTTTTAGCTGCTTTTATATGTTTAGGTGTTGTTCCGCAACATCCACCGATTAATCGAACGCCTTGATCACGTAGCAATACAGCAGCGCGACCGAAATACTCAGCTTCTGATTCATAGACGATACGACCATCTTCTACGTCTAGCAAGCTAGCGTTAGGGAAAGCTGATAAAAATGCCTTATCCGGCAATGTAACGTTTTCGAATGCTTGAATTGTATGGTAAGGCCCTAAGCGGCAATTCACTCCGACAATGTCAGCGCCTAGTGATTCTAACTGATGTAGTGCATCGTTTAATGAAAGGCCATTTTGCAGCACACCAGGGTCATGCATTGAAACTTGCGCAATTAACGGAACATCTGTGATTTGGCGCAAAGTGGTGACGACGGATGAAAGTTCTTCAAAATCATAATAGGTTTCTAACAATAAGCCATCCGGATCACCAGTCAGTAATGCGTTCGCTTGTTCAAGCACAACTTTCTGGATTTCATCTAATGAGGCATCGCTTTTTCTAATCCCACGCAAACCACCAATCGTCCCAAGCACAAACTGACCTCCTGGTGCTGCTGCGCGTTTGGCAATTTGAATCGCCGCTTTGTTAAATTCTGTAACTCGACTTTCCAATCCGTAACGAGCTAACTTCACCGCATTGGCACTGTATGTGTTCGTTTGGATTATATCTGCCCCTGCAGTAATGTAATCTTGGTGGATTTTCTCTATTATTTCAGGTTTCTCTACGTTTAATTCCTCATAACAATAATCTATACCGTATGAATACAATATCGTTCCCATTGCCCCATCCGCTGTTAAGACATTTGTTTGAAGTTTCTTTAGCAATGACATAGTCAAGTCTCCCCTTTTACTTTAATAATCTATCTACATGTGTCAGAACGTCTAGACATTTCACCTTTTTACTAATCAAAAAAAGCCTTCAAGTAAAAAGAAGGCTTTGTAATCACAATGACTAGATCCCTCTCATCTGTCAGTTTGCCGCTAGGACAAACCGCTGGAAGTAGCACCTTGCCTATAATGGCTGGTTGCTGAAGCGTCGACGGGCCAGTCCCTCAGCTTCTCTTGATAAGATATGATTCTTATTAAATTATTTCGATTATTCTAAGCATAGCATAGCGAGTTTGTTAGTTATCGTCAAGTGAATGTTTAGTGAAGTTGATAAAGGGAGCTCGTCGCATAGAGAAAACTGGAGGAATATGATAAAATTAAAGGACTAACTTGAAAAGGTGAGGGATTATGCAATTTTTTAAATACTCTATTCCGATTGCCTTCTTAGTAGGTACGCTTGCTTGGATTATGCTAGGTAATAGTTATGAAGAAGTACCCTATGATTCACGTGTCTATATAACATTTGGTGCAGCCGTATTTAGTGGTTTAATTGCTTTTGTGTTATTCCGGAAAGAAAAAGAAGAGAAAATTGATAAAAAGAAGTAAGCTGACAAAAAGTATATCGACAGCCTAAGCTGTAGCTAAACTCACGAAAAGGAGTTTGGCTACAGCTTTTTTCTTTTGTTAACTAGATTCTTAAAGTTGTTGACACAATATGTGTAAACCATTATCATTTTTATAGTAACTAAAATATGAAGAGGTGGAATGATGGCAACAGTAACAGAAGGGCGTTCCCAAAGTAAGTTCAGTGCATTAACTATTGTATATAGTGGAATGTTCGCAGCGCTAATGATGATTGGAGCGAATATTACTTCATTCGTTCCATTTTTGGTGGTCGGGGGAGTACCGATTACATTACAAACATTCTTTGCCATATTGTCAGGATTGTTATTAGGTAGTCGACTAGGTGCATTATCTATGACCGTCTATATGTTGATTGGTCTTGCAGGGGCACCTGTATTCGCTAAATTTTCAGGCGGCTTTGGACAAATACTGAGCCCGACATTTGGCTTCATTCTTACCTTTATCTTAATCGCCTACATAGCAGGTAAAATAGTCGAGCGGAAACGAACATTATCCGCATTCATTATTGCATCTCTTGTAGCAACTTCAGTTAACTACTTACTTGGTACGAACTGGATGTATTTTGCCTATAAAATGTGGGCTGCTGCACCAGATGCATTTACGTATAAAGTTGCTTGGCTTTGGATGGTTCCGCCACTGCCAAAAGATATTGTATTAGCGGTACTCGCAGGAATCTTTGCTTTTAGAATTTCAAAACACTTGAAGGTGAGGCGTACATTTTGACAAATTATCAGCTGTTGGCAGACAAAGTATTGCAAGGACATATTCTTACAGACGCAGAAGCGCTCTCTATATTGAACAGTCCAGACGAAGATTTATTGTTGCTACTTCACGCGACCTATTCGATTCGTTCTCATTACTATGGAAATAAAGTAAAACTAAATATGATTATCAATACAAAATCAGGACTATGCCCGGAGAATTGTGGGTACTGTGCACAATCTATCGTTTCAAAAGCGCCTGTTGAAAAGTATGCGATGATGAAAGCGGAAGAAATCTTAGAAGGTGCAGAACGCGCAGCCGCTAATAAAGCTGGTACGTATTGTATCGTAGCTAGTGGACGTGGACCTCGCGACAGTGAACTTGAAATCGTAATTGATTCCGTTAAGCAGATCAAAGAAAAGCATCAAGGGATGACTGTCTGTGCATGCCTCGGTATCTTGAAGCCCGAGCAAGCCGTTCGATTGAAGGAAGCGGGCGTGGATCGTTATAACCACAACTTGAATACTTCTGCAGCGCACCATGAAAGCATCACAACATCACATACGTATGATGATCGTGTAAATACAGTAGGACATGCAAAAGAAGCAGGGATTTCACCATGCTCAGGCGTGATCGTTGGTATGCGTGAAACAAAAGAAGACGTAATTTCCATGGCGCATAGTTTACGCGTTCTTGATGCAGACTCTATTCCAGTAAACTTCTTACATGCTGTAGATGGTACGCCGTTAGAAGGTACATCTGAGTTAGATCCGCGCTATTGCTTAAAAGTGCTTTGCTTATTCCGTTATATCAATCCAACAAAAGAAATCCGTATTTCAGGCGGACGCGAAGTTAACCTTCGCAGTCTACAGCCACTTGGCCTATACGCAGCAAACTCCATCTTCATCGGTGACTACTTGACAACAGCCGGTCAAGAAAATGATCAAGATCGAAAAATGCTAGAAGACATGGGCTTCGAAGTAGATTTAGAACCATTGAAAAAAGAACCAGTTACTATATAAAATACAAAAAACCACGTAAATCCATACGTGGTTTTTTAGTATGTTTAAAAAGATCGGGACTCTATGAATAATCGTCTATGAATAGAGACAGCCTATCGCTATAAATTTGAAATAAAAAGCATACGCCGCCAATCAAAAGAATTGCATCCAGCCTAATTTCTGCGATACAATCAAGTCAAAGATAGTCAAAGTCAACCAAGAAATGAGCAGAAACGAGGTGACGAGATGCGGAATATTTCTGACATTATAGAAGGGTATTTGAAGTCGATTATCGAAAAGGAAGATAGTGCTTCTATTGAGATCAAACGGAATGAAATTGCCGAGAGGTTTCAATGCGTTCCTTCGCAAATAAACTATGTAATTAAAACACGCTTCACGGTCGAAAGAGGCTATGCAGTCGAATCGAAACGTGGAGGTGGAGGCTACATTCGGATTTATCGTGTGCAGACGAACTCCCGTAAGGATCTGCTAGAACAAGCATTAGACATCTTAGAAGTAGAAGCGTCCTCCACTATGGCGGAAGATGTAATCTATCGTTTAATTCAAGAAGAAGTAATTTCAGAGCGAGAAGCCAAACTTATGCTAGCCGCGGTTGGTCGTGCGACACTGCGCTACATGTTACCGGAACGTGATGCATTGCGTTCACGTATACTTCGCGCCATGTTAGTTACGTTACTATACGAAGAAGTAGAATGAGGTGGATACAGATGCTTTGTGAAAACTGCAAAGAACGACCTGCAACTGTAGTCTTTAAACAAGAGACGATGAATGGTGTAACCGAAAGGCATTTGTGTGATAAATGTGCATTTTATTCTCAGACATTTTCATTCAGTCCAGATCAAGAACCGTTATCCATTCAACAATTTTTAGCGCACTGGTTAGGCGGCACGGAACTGTTATCGGGGCAAAAGCCGAACGAAGTAGTCGCAGGTCCGGAATGTCCAAATTGTGGTCTGACGTTTCATCGTTTTTTAGACGTCGGAAAATTTGGCTGTGCGACTTGCTATGACACGTTTCGTGAACAATTACCACGTGTGTTTGCTAAATTGCATAATGGTAACTCAAGTCACAGTGGGAAGATACCGGTTTCTCTAAACGAACGTTTTGCTTTGAAAAAGAAGCTGGAAGATATTCGAGTAAAGATGCGGGAAGCAGTAGACAATGAACGCTTTGAAGAAGCTGCGGTTTTACGTGATGAAGCCAATCAAGTCAAACAGCAATTGTCTGATGGAGGTGATGATCAAGATGTCATTTGAAAAATTCATCAAACGTGAACTGGCTGGCTGGATGGTCGCAAAAGGTGAACATTCAGACATCGTTCTATCCACGAGAATCCGTCTGGCGCGCAACTTACAAGATCGGCTATTCCCTATTTGCGCCTCTGAAGAAGAAGCTAAACGTGTCAATGAAGCCGTCGATCAAGCAGTAGCAACGATGGAAGAACACCAATTCGCGGGGATATCGATGGCGGACTTATCATCCCTTGAGCGACAAATTCTAGTGGAAAAACATCTAGTAAGTCCGCAGTTGATTGAACCTGATCGATATGGGTCTGTTCTATTATCTGAAGATGAGACAATTAGCATTATGGTGAACGAAGAGGATCATATTCGCATTCAATGTATTTATCCAGGCTTTCAAATCGATACTGCATACGAACAAGCGGATCATGTGGATAGTGAACTAGAACGTAATCTAGAGTATGCATTCGATGAGACATTTGGTTATTTAACTAGCTGCCCATCGAATACAGGAACGGGCATGCGGGCATCTGTCATGATGCATTTGCCAGCGCTAACCATCACTAAGCAGATTGAGCGTATCATTCCAGCAATCTCGCGGCTAGGTATGGTTGTCCGTGGAAGCTATGGTGAAGGTAGCGAAGCACTCGGTAATATTTATCAAATATCTAATCAAATTACACTAGGTAAATCGGAATCAGAAATTTTGAAGGATTTAGAAAGTATTACGAAACGTTTGATTGCACATGAGAAGAAATCGCGTGAGTTGCTTCTAGCAAAATCTGAAGTGCATTTGGAAAATCGTCTATTCAGATCCCTCGGTACGATTACGCATGCAAGAATTCTTCCTTCAGCAGAAGCGGCTAGATGTTTGTCGGACGTTCGTTTGGGTATTGATTTAGGTATCATCAAAAATATCGACATGGCCATTTTAAATGAATTAATGATTTTTATGCAACCGGGTTTTCTTCAGCGTTACAAGGGGACGGAATTAACATCTGATCAACGAGACGTTCTACGCGCACAATTATTCCGTGATCGCCTTCTAATGGCGAAGTCGACAGTTGAAGAGGATGCGCCTGAAGAGTCATAAGCAAACTTTTTGCAAGATCCTTAATTTAGATTTATAATTAATCAAAGATAGTCAAAGTCAATACAAATGATATGGCTTTTTATGAAGTAGTTTGAATATGTATAGTAATGCGGAGTAAAGCAAGGTTGCTTCAATTGGCATACCATAGAATATATCTACTGATGAAGGAAAGAGGGGAATGGATATGATGTTCAATCGATTTACACAACGTGCACAAAAAGTTTTACAACTTGCTCAAGAAGAGGCGATCCGCTTAAAACATGAATCTATCGGTACGGAGCATATTTTGCTTGGGTTAATCCGAGAAGGTGGCGGAATTGCAGCGAAAGCACTGGAAGCGATTAATGTGAATGCAGATACAATCGAACGTGAAGTGGAGATTCTTGTAGGTGTGGGTTCGAAAGATGTGGGCCCGATCGTTCATTATACGCCGCGCGCAAAACGTGTCATAGAACTTTCAGTTGATGAATCACGTAAATTGGGTCACTCCTATATTGGTACAGAACATATTTTATTAGCTTTGATTCGCGAAGGTGAAGGTGTAGCAGCTCGCGTACTAAATAATGCAGGCGTTAGTTTGAACAAAGCTCGTCAGCAAGTGCTTCAATTGCTTGGCAGTGATGAAAGTTCTGTTGGGAGTACAGCGAACTCAGCTTCAGCTGCAACACCGACTTTGGATAGTTTAGCTAGAGACTTAACTGAAATTGCACGCGAAGGCACGCTTGATCCAGTAATTGGACGAAGCAAAGAGATCATGCGTGTAATTGAAGTGTTAGCCCGTCGTACGAAAAACAACCCTGTGCTCATTGGGGAACCAGGTGTTGGTAAAACGGCGATTGCCGAAGGTTTGGCACAACAAGTCGTGAATAACGAAGTGCCTGAAATCCTACGTGATAAACGCGTCATGACGCTGGATATGGGTACAGTCGTTGCGGGTACGAAATATCGTGGTGAGTTTGAAGATCGTATGAAAAAGGTAATGGAAGAAATCCGTCAAGCAGGGAATATTATTCTCTTCATTGATGAGTTGCATACATTGATCGGTGCAGGTGGAGCGGAAGGTGCGATTGACGCATCTAATATTTTAAAACCTTCACTTGCTCGTGGGGAACTGCAATGTATCGGTGCGACAACACTTGACGAATACCGTAAATATATTGAAAAAGATGCAGCTCTTGAACGCCGTTTCCAACCGATTCAAGTGGATGAACCTACAGTAGACGAAACAATCCAGATTATTAAAGGATTGCGTGACCGCTACGAAGCGCATCACCGTGTGAAGATAACTGACGAAGCTGTTGAAGCAGCTGCGAAAATGTCTGACCGTTATATTTCAGATCGTTTTTTACCGGATAAAGCGATTGACTTGATTGATGAAGCGGGATCAAAAGTCCGACTTCGTTCATATACAACGCCGCCGAATCTAAAAGAGCTAGAAGTAAAGTTGGAAGCCATTCGTTCTGAAAAGAATGCAGCTGTTCAAAGTCAAGAATTTGAAAAAGCCGCTTCATACAGAGATAAAGAACAAAAGATGAAGGAAAAGCTGGAAAAGACGAAGGCAGCTTGGAAAGAGAAGCAAGGAAAGACGGAATCTGAAGTAACAGTTAACGACATCGCGACAGTTGTAGCAATGTGGACAGGGATTCCAGTCGATAAGATTGCTGAAACAGAATCTGCGAAGTTGCTCAATATGGAAGAGATTCTACATGAACGTGTAATCGGTCAAAACGAAGCAGTGCTAGCTATTTCTAAAGCAATTCGCCGTGCTCGTGCGGGATTGAAAGATCCGAAAAGACCAATTGGTTCATTTATCTTCCTTGGTCCAACGGGTGTAGGTAAAACAGAACTAGGTCGTGCACTAGCTGAAGTGATGTTCGGCGATGAAGATGCGATGATTCGTATCGACATGTCAGAGTATATGGAAAAACACGCGACATCACGTCTTGTCGGATCACCTCCAGGGTATGTAGGCTATGAAGAAGGCGGTCAGTTGACGGAGAAAGTTCGCCGTAAGCCATATTCTGTCGTCTTGCTAGATGAAATTGAAAAAGCGCATCCAGATGTTTTCAATATCTTACTGCAAGTATTGGAAGATGGACGTTTAACAGATTCTAAAGGACGAACAGTTGATTTCCGTAACACGGTCATTATCATGACATCTAACGTCGGAGCGACTGAATTGAAGAAGAACCGTTATGTTGGCTTTAATATCGGTGATGCTGATTCTAGTTATGACGATATGAAAGAAAAAATGCTTGCTGAATTGAAGAAAGCATTTAGACCAGAATTCCTAAACCGTGTGGATGATATGATTGTGTTCCACTCCCTTGAAAAAGAACACCTACGTCAAATCGTTAGCTTGATGTCAAATGAGCTGTCTAAGCGATTGGCTGAACAGGACATCGAGTTAGTGTTGACTGAAGCTGCGATGGACAAAATTACCGATGAAGGATATGATCCGGAATATGGTGCGCGTCCACTACGTCGTGCATTACAAAAACATGTTGAGGATCGTTTATCTGAGGAGTTATTAGAAGGTAAAGTTCTGATGGGTGAAAAAGTAGTAATTGATGTGGAAGAGGATAAGTTTGTTGTTAAGACTGAAAAACAAACACAAACTGTAGAAAATTAATTAAATGAAGATCAGGATAGCTCGCTCGCTTGGAATTTCAAAAAGCGTGGCGGGCTGTCCTTTTCGTATTTCAAGAAAGGAGATATCGTATGGCAAAGCGTAAATCGAAGTTTATGTGTCGTTCCTGTGGGTATGAGTCCCCTAAGTGGATGGGGCGCTGTCCAGGTTGTGGGGAATGGAACACAATGGATGAAGAAGTAGAAATCGTACAAAAAGGACCGCGTGGTGCTTTTCAGCATGGAGATAAAGTAAAGCAGAAAGCATTGCCAATCAGCAAAGTTGAAATGGTTGAAGAGCCGCGAGTGAAAACGGAACTAGAAGAATTGAATCGTGTATTAGGTGGAGGAATCGTGCCTGGCTCGCTTATATTGATCGGTGGAGATCCGGGTATCGGTAAATCGACTTTGCTTTTACAAGTTTCCTCATTGCTTGCGAATCAGCAACAGCGCGTACTATATATTTCTGGTGAAGAGTCTATTCGCCAGACGAAATTACGGGCGGAAAGATTAGGTGTGAAGTCGGATGAACTTTATATTTATGCAGAGACCGACCTCGGCATGATTCATGAAACGGTCGATGAAGTTCAGCCGAAATTCGTCATTGTGGACTCTATTCAAACGGTACACCACCCAGAGGTTACATCAGCCCCCGGTAGTGTTTCACAAGTTCGTGAGTGTACAGCGGAGCTGATGAGAATTGCTAAAACGCAAAACATCGCTATTTTTATCGTTGGACATGTGACTAAAGAAGGGCAAATTGCTGGACCAAGATTGCTCGAGCATATGGTAGATACTGTGTTGTATTTTGAAGGGGAACGACATCATACATACCGTATTTTACGTAGCGTGAAAAATCGTTTCGGTTCGACTAACGAGATTGCTATTTTTGAAATGTTACAGTCAGGTTTAAAGGAAGTATTGAACCCGTCCGAATTATTTTTACGAGAACGATCGCAAGGCGGAGCGGGTTCCACCATTGTTGCTTCTATGGAAGGGACTCGTCCAATTCTAGTTGAAATCCAAGCGTTAATGACGGCTTCTAGCTTTAATTATCCAAAACGAATGGCGACCGGACTGGACCAAAACCGCGTGTCGTTACTGATGGCGGTACTTGAAAAGCGAGCGGGTATGCTATTACAGACACAAGATGCGTATATTAAAGTTGCTGGTGGTGTGAAGTTAGATGAACCGGCGATTGATTTAGCGGTCTTGCTGAGCATTGTCTCGAGCTACAAGGACGCCGCAGTCGGTGCGCGAGATTGTTTTGTTGGAGAAGTAGGATTAACAGGTGAGGTTAGACGGGTATCTAGAATAGAACAGCGTGTAACAGAAGCTGCTAAGTTGGGGTTTGATCGAGTCATTATACCAGCTTCAAACCTTGGTGGTTGGGATATCCCGTCCGGCATCGAAGTGGTAGGGGTAGAAACAATTACAGAAGCGCTTGGGATTGCATTTAAATAATGGCAGTTTAATGAAACAATAGGAACCTCTGATTTGATAATATAGTCCTATTATAGATAGTGGGGAATTTTCAGAAGTTCCTCACTTAACCTAAGCGACTAAGTGTAATTCGTTGTATACTAATAGGAAGGAAAAGGAGGTGGGAAAATATGTTGAACAGAGCGGTTCAAGTTTCTTTTCTTTTAATTGGAGGAACTCTTGGTGTTTTATTTTTGCCGCACTTATTTGCTATGTTTGCATTTACATCAAAACCCATAATTAATAATGCATACGTAGAGGCCGTTTTAGGAGCCATTATTCTATATTTATTAAGCTTATTTTTAACAGAACCGATTGTGAATTTTATTAAATGGATTGAAGAGCGACTTTTGAAAGCGCCAATTATGGATCTATTGTTTGGAACCATAGGGTTAATTGGAGGTTTGAGTGTTGCATTCTTATTTAGTTTTGGTTTGAATGCTATTGATATTCCTGTAATTTCGTCCGTATTACCGGTCTTACTATCTATTCTTTTAGGCTATTTAGGATTCCAAGTTGGATTTAAAAAGCGTGAAGAGTTTATCGGCGCCATGTCTAGTATGCGTAATACGACGAAAAAGAAAGAGCTTGTGGAAACTACAGAGCCCATGGCACCACAAAAAGACGTCTATAAATTATTGGACACAAGCGTTATTATTGATGGAAGAATCGCGGACATTGTAGCGACTGGATTTTTACAAGGGATTTTAGTCGTTCCGCAATTTGTGTTGACTGAACTTCAACATATAGCGGATTCATCAGATACGCTAAAACGAACGAAGGGCCGACGTGGATTAGACATACTTAAACGTCTCCAAACCGACGATGGCCCACACGTTTTGATTACAGATGAAGATATACCGAGCGTTGCAGAGGTTGATTTGAAACTTGTGAAACTAGCGAAAAAAATGCAGGGTCTTGTGGTGACAAATGACTTTAATTTGAATAAAGTATCTGATCTACATGGTGTGGCGGTATTGAATATTAATGATTTAGCTAATGCGGTAAAGCCGGTCGTTATTCCAGGTGAAGAAATGCATGTAGTTGTGATCAAAGATGGTAAAGAGCATAATCAGGGTGTGGCTTATTTGGATGATGGGACGATGATTGTTATTGAAGAGGGTAGGTCACATATCGGCCAGGCAATTGATGTTGTGGTGACGAGTGTCCTGCAAACATCTGCCGGAAGAATGATCTTTGCGAAGCCGAAAGGTCGATGAATTTATGAAGGAAAGCAGAGGAACGAATGTGAAATATACAGTGATGATTCCGGCTGCAGGTAGCGGTAAACGCATGGGCGCCGGACAAAATAAACTTTTCTTAAAAATTGGCGAACATCCTATTCTGTATCATACAGTTCGTGTGTTTCAACAAGATCCTCAATGCGAAGGAATTATTATCGCGGTAAAACCTGAAGAGCAGACGGTTATTCAAGAGATTCTTGAACAGCCTGAAAGTATTACGTTTGTTGAAGGTGGAGGCGAGCGACAGGACAGCGTTGCAGCATGTATTGCAGCGTATAAAGGCAACGGCATCGTGCTTGTGCATGATGCTGCGAGACCTTTCCTGAAGTCGTCTGTCATAGGTGATTTAGTCAACGCCGCGAATGACAAAGGTGCTGCAATTGCGGCGGTAAAAGTAAAGGATACGATTAAGTATGCGGAAAACGGCACGGTACAGCAAACGGTAGATCGGGAAAAGTTATGGATGGTTCAGACACCCCAAGCCTTTCGTTATGAATTGTTAAAAGAAGCATCTGATCAAGCTATTCGAGATGGTTTTCTAGGCACCGATGAATCGATGCTTGTAGAACGTCTTGGGCATAGCGTGCAAATTGTGGAAAGCTCATATGATAATGTAAAAATGACAACACAGGAAGATCTAGCGATAGGCGAAATCTTGCTGGCGAGAAGAAAGTAGGATGGACGATGTTTAGAATTGGACAAGGTTTTGATGTACACGCATTTGCAGAAGGAAGACCACTCATTATTGGAGGGATTACAATCCCGCATACGAAAGGGTTAATCGGTCACTCCGATGCAGACGTTTTATTGCATACTGTTACTGATGCGGCGCTTGGAGCTATCGGGAAAGTAGATATAGGTACACATTTTCCAGATACAGATGATGCTTTTAAAGACGCGGACTCTGCCATATTACTTGAAAAAGTATGGAAGATGGTAAAAGAGGAAGGCTACCGCTTAGGCAATATCGATTGTACGATCATAGCTCAGCGACCGAAAATGGCACCCTATATAGGTGAAATCCGTCAACGCGTAGCAGAATTGCTTGAAGCTGATTTATCGCAAGTGAATGTCAAAGCAACGACTACGGAGCGTCTAGGCTTCCCAGGACGTGAAGAAGGTATCGCGGCGATGGCGACAATCTTACTAATGAAAAACCAGTGACTTTCAAAACTTTCTACAGAGTGCTAAAATAGATAGGAAATTACGCCAAGGTGTAATAGAACTAGAACGGAGAGGTAAATTTATGACACAAGAAGTACGTGTGCGTTACGCACCAAGTCCAACAGGCCAATTACATATCGGTGGTGCACGGACCGCTTTATTCAACTACCTATATGCTCGCCATTATGATGGAAAGTTCATCATTCGAATTGAAGATACAGATACAGAACGAAATATTGAGGGCGGCGAATTGTCGCAGTTAGAAAACTTAACGTGGCTAGGCATCCGTCATGATGAATCTATCGATATTGGTGGTGAATATGGACCGTATCGCCAAACAGAGCGTTTAGATTTATATAAGAAATATGCAGATGAAATGCTAGAGCAAGGAAATGCATACAAATGCTTCTGTACACCTGAAGAATTAGAAGAGAAACGTGATGCTCAAAAAGCAGCAGGTGTTGCAGCTCCGATGTATGATGGCACATGCCGTCATTTAACAGCAGAGCAAGTAGAAGAAAAAGAAGCAGCTGGTCTCTCTTATAGTATTCGCATGCGTGTACCTGAAGATGTAACGTATACAATCGAGGACTTAGTTCGAGGTACAGTAACGTTCGAATCTAAGGATATCGGCGATTGGGTTATGGTCAAAACAAACGGTATTCCAACGTACAACTATGCGGTAGTAGTGGATGATCACTTGATGAAAATTACTCACGTATTCCGTGGAGAAGAGCATTTGACAAATACACCGAAGCAGTTAATGGTGTTTGATGTGTTCGGTTGGGAGCATCCGCGATTCGGTCATATGACATTAATCGTTAATGAAGATCGTAAAAAACTTTCAAAACGTGATGAATCAATCATTCAATTCATCACACAATATAAAGAGTTAGGGTATTTACCTGAAGCGATGTTCAACTTCTTTGCATTGCTCGGTTGGTCACCAGGTGGGGAAGAGGAAATCTTCTCGCATGATGAACTAGTTGAGTTATTTGATGAAACTCGTTTGTCTAAATCACCATCTATGTTCGATACGCATAAGCTAACATGGGTGAACAACCAGTATATTAAGAAATTATCGCTTGATGAAGTGATTGACTTAACGTTACCGCATCTACAAGCCGCAGATCTTGTCTCGAAAGAAATGACTGCTGAAGAACAAGCGTGGGTACACGACTTAATTGCTTTATATCATGGGCAATTAAGCTTCGGAGCTGAAATTGTTGAGCTGTCTGCCCAGTTCTTCACCGATGTAGTTGAATATGATGAAGCAGCACAGGAAATTTTAGCGGGTGAACAAGTGCCAGAAGTGATGGCTTCATTGAAGCAACAACTAGAAGCACTTGAAACATTCGACGCACCATCTATCAAAGCGGCAATTAAAGCTGTTCAAAAAGAAACAGGACACAAAGGTAAGAATTTATTCATGCCTGTCCGTGTGGTAGCAACTGGTCAAACATCGGGACCTGAATTACCAGACTCCATCGCATTGATTGGTAAGAAGAAGATTATCGAACGCGTCGAAAGATTTGCAAAATAATCAATATTGACTTTTTTGCAATTGTGTGTAAAATGAACATACTATGAATTTGCATATGAAAAGCGTTGAGAAGGAGAGTATATGTTGAATGCTCTATAGAGAGGGTCATCTAGGCTGGAAATGACCTGAGCTAATTCAACATAGAAATGCACCTTTGAGCGATGAGCTGAACAGTGTAGTAGGCCCATACGTATAGTCTGCGTTAAAGACCTTAAGCGGGGAGATATATGTCTCCCAAGCGGAGTGGAACCACGCAAACTATGCGCCTCTGTCATCATAAATGACAGGGGCGCTATTTTTAATTCAATAGCGGAAAGCGTCGTTTAACCTAAGGATTTATATAAAAAGGGGGAAGTTCATTGTTTAAACGTATGAAAGAAGATATCCACTGCATTTTCGAGCAAGATCCAGCTGCTCGCAGCACGGTTGAAGTAATTTTGACGTATTCAGGGCTCCATGCTATTTGGTTACATCGTGTAGCGCATGCTTTCTACAAACGAAATCTTCGTTTTCTCGCTCGTGTTGTCTCGCAGGTCAGCAGATTTTTCACGGGTATCGAAATTCATCCGGGGGCAGTGATTGGAAGAAGACTCTTTATTGACCATGGGATGGGTGTAGTCATCGGAGAGACATGTGAAATTGGAGACGATGTCACGCTATATCAAGGTGTAACACTAGGTGGAACGGGTAAAGAAGGTGGGAAGCGACACCCGACATTATGTGATAATGTATTAGTCGCATCAGGTGCCAAAGTTCTTGGGTCGATTACGATTGGAGAAAACAGCAAAGTGGGCGCTGGATCCGTTATTCTTAAAGAAGTGCCACCGAACTCAACAGTTGTTGGAATACCTGGTAAAATAGTCATTTCAAACGGTGTTCGTGTGAATGATAAATTAGACCATACATTGCAAGACCCTATATCTGATGAAATCAAACGCTTAGAACAGCAAATTCAAGAATTACAGCTGCGGACACAACAGCTGGAAACAATGAACGGAAAAAAGGGAGATTTACATGAGCATTCAACTTTATAACACATTGACTCGGAAAAAAGAGAAGTTCGTTCCGATAGAAGAAGGAAAGGTCAAAATGTACGTCTGTGGCCCGACTGTCTATAACTATATTCATATTGGGAACGCACGGCCGGTTATCGCTTTTGATACCGTCCGTCGTTACTTAGAATACCGTGGATATGAAGTAAACTACGTTTCAAACTTTACCGATGTAGACGACAAAATTATTAAAGCGGCAAACGAATTGAATGAAGAAGTTGGAGAGCTGACGGAGCGTTTTATTCAAGCGTATTTTGAGGATGTCCATGCGCTTGGCTGTGGGAAAGCGACAGTTCACCCGCGTGTAACGGAACATATTGAAGATATCGTGAAGTTTATTCAATTACTAATTGAAAAAGGGTTTGCGTACGAATCCAATGGCGATGTCTATTACCATACGCGTGAATTTGAGGGGTACGGTAAGTTGTCCCACCAATCCATTGACGAATTGAAGGTTGGCGCGCGTATCGAAGAAAATGCGATTAAATCGGACCCGCTGGATTTTGCACTTTGGAAAGCTGCTAAAGAAGGCGAAATTTCATGGAACAGTCCGTGGGGAGAAGGGCGTCCAGGTTGGCATATTGAATGTTCTGTTATGGCTAGAGAACATCTTGGCGACACGATTGACATTCACGCGGGCGGTCAAGATTTAACATTCCCGCATCACGAAAATGAGATAGCGCAATCTGAAGCGGCAACGGGTAAGACATTTGCTAATTATTGGATGCATAATGGGTATATTAATATCGACAATGAAAAGATGTCTAAATCCCTTGGAAACTTCATTTTAGTACATGATATTCGTAAGCAAATCGATCCGAAAGTTCTTCGTTTCTTCATGCTTTCTGTACATTATCGTCACCCTGTCAACTTTGCACAAGATTTAGTGGAGAGTGCAGCGAATGGGCTTGAGCGAATTCAGACGGCGTACAATAACTTGCAGCATAGACTTACTGTTTCTGCTGATTTAGCGGAGGATTCAAAACTGTGGATCACAGGTATTGAAGAACAGGTTAAGGCGTTTGAAACTGCGATGGACGATGACTTCAATACTGCGAATGCTATTGCGGTTATTTTCGAATTATCGAAACAAGCAAATATCTATTTACTAGAAAAAAATACAGATTCTCGCGTGTTGCAACGATTTATCGAAGTTTTTGATTTGTTAATGGGTGTGCTCGGCTTACCTTTCGAAACTGCGGATGAATTAGTAGATGAGGAAATTGATGCACTTATCCAAGAGCGTTTAGATGCGCGCAAAAACCGTGATTTTGCACGAGCAGATGAAATTCGCGATGAGTTGAAAGCGGTGGGTATTGTGCTAGAAGATACAGCGCAAGGTACTCGCTGGAAAAGAGGGTAATTGCGTGGGTAATTTGCGTGATATAGACGTTAAACAACTTAATGCCCTCGCTCTTGCGTATATGGGGGATGCAGTGTACGAACAAGCAGTTAGAGAACATTTATTGCGAAGTGGTCGTGTGAAACCACAAATTTTGCATAAAGAGGCTACGCGTTTTGTCTCTGCCAAAGCCCAGGCACGAATAATTATGACGATGAAAGAAAAAAAGTTGCTGACAGAGGAAGAAGAGGCCGTGATGCGCCGCGGTCGTAATGCGAAAGCGGGCTCTGTCCCTAAAAACACGGATATTACTACGTACAATTATAGTTCTGCGTTCGAAGCGGTCCTAGGGTATGTGTATCTTTTGAACCGACAACAACGTCTTGCGGAACTAATAGCTGAAGCGATTCGTTACGTAGAACATCCTGAGGAGGAAATGCTATGACGGAGCAAGAAGTTGAACTGATTGGCGGTAGAAATCCAGTTGTTGAAGCATTACGGTCTGGTCGACAACTAAATAAAATATGGGTAGCGGAAGGAGTCAACAAGAAAAGCATTGGAGAAATCATGAAGCTTGCGAAAGAAGCGGGAGTGGTCGTTCAGACATCTCCTAAACAAAAACTTGATGGCATGACAGATGTTAGTCATCAAGGGATTGTTGCTTCGGTAGCAGCATACGATTACGCTGAATTGGATGATTTATTCGCAGTTGCGAAAGAGAGGAAGCAAGATCCTTTCTTCATCATTCTGGATGAACTCGAAGATCCTCATAACTTAGGTTCTATTTTGCGAACCGCAGATGCTTCCGGTGTTCATGGAATCATTATTCCGAAAAGAAGAGCGGTTGGTTTGACGGGGGTTGTAGCGAAAGCGTCAACAGGTGCAATTGAACATATCCCGGTTGTGCGAGTAAATAATTTAGCGCAAACAGTGGAAGATTTAAAAAAACGTGGGGTGTGGATAGCTGGAACGGATGCAGCTAATTCAACTGATTATCGCCATATGGATGCAACATTACCACTAGCTATCATTATCGGCAGTGAAGGCAAAGGTATGTCAAGAATCTTACGAGAGAAGTGTGATTTTCTTTACAGTTTGCCTATGGTTGGACAAGTAACCTCATTGAATGCTTCGGTGGCGGCAGCCTTGCTGATGTATGAAGTTTTACGAAAGCGCCAATCTTCCCAGGCTCCATCATGAAAAAAGATGTGCTACTCGTCGATGGCTACAATATCATCGGGGCATGGCCAGAATTACAAGAGCTGAAAAAAGAAGATTTCGCACAAGCGCGAGATCGTTTAATAGAGCGAATGGCAGAATTCCAAGCGAACAAAGGATGGCGTGTCATTGTTGTGTTCGACGCACATTTGGTTCCAGGTATTGAAAAGCGTAAGAAACAATACCGTGTAGAAGTGGTATTTACGAGAGAAAATGAAACTGCGGATGAGCGAATTGAAAAACTTGTATCAGAATTATCGAATCGATTGACGCAAATCCACGTCGCAACTTCCGATCTGGTAGAGCAATGGGTTGTGTTTGCGCAAGGTGCACTTCGAATATCTGCCCGTGAACTAGAAATTGCAATGAAAGAAGTCGATTATTTAATTGCCCAGAGTGTTAGGAATTCCAGAGAAGAGCGGCCTCTTTCGAAGATACCGTTGTCAGAAGAAGTTGCTACTGCATTTGAAAAAATGAGGCGTGGAGAACAATGAGCGGTTGACGGAAAAAAGTTCCACGTCTATACTAACTTGATAAAACCAATAAAACTCTGGGGTGGAGAGGTTGGTGGGGAATATGGAATATGATAAGATTGGAAATGACTTTTCTAGACTTTCAGATGAAGAGATGATCGAACTAATACATCTGGGAAACTCAGATGTCCTTGACTTTTTGATTACTAAATTTCAACCGATTGTTCGGATGAAAGCTAGAACGTATTTTATCATTGGTGGAGATAGAGAAGATATCGTGCAAGAAGGAATGATCGGACTCTATAAGGCAATTCGAGATTTTCGACCAGATCGATTGAGCTCTTTCAAAGTGTTTGCTGAGCTATGTATTACGAGGCAAATAATCACAGCTATTAAAACAGCAACTCGGCAAAAGCATATTCCGCTCAATACTTCAGTTTCGTTGGATAAGCCTATATATGACGAAGAGCAAGAACGCACCTTGCTAGATGTCATTGCGGGTTCTACGCTTGATGATCCTGAAGACTTGATGATTCATAAAGAGAGTTTTTCTTTCATGGAAGAAGAGATGAATAAAGTGTTGAGTGCATTAGAAAAGGAAGTGCTCACCCTTTATTTAGAGGGTCAATCCTATCGAGAAATATCGGAAGTGCTGAATCGTCAAGTGAAATCTATTGATAATGCACTTCAACGAATTAAACGTAAGCTAGAGCATTCAATGGCAATGGATCTTGTGCGCTGACCGCGCGGAAAGTGAATTGACATGTCGTGTGTAAGATGGTACTCTTTAGCAAGACTATTGTCTCGAATAGGTGAATCTACGTGGCGAAAAAAATAATCATTTGCTGTGAAAAATGTGGCTCGCGAAACTACACTTTACCTGCTAGTAATCAAGCGCGTGAAGGAAGAATTGAATTAAAAAAGTTTTGCAGTCATTGCAACGCACATACGTTGCATAAGCAAACCATTTGACCAGTTACATAGAGTTCTAGATAGGGCGCTATGTCATTCGGAAGGGTTGGAGAATAATGAGCAAGATCAGTGATTTTTTGAAAAAAGTCATTTCGGAAATGCGGAAAGTCAGTTGGCCAAAGCGTAAGGAATTGACGAAGTATACTGTAGTTGTTATTTCAACTGTCATTTTTATGGCTGTTTATTTCGGACTAGTAGATATGGGTATTTCAAGTGTTATGAAATGGTATACTGGTCTCTAATAGTGAAAGTATGAATAGCTTGAGAATATCCCGTTTTGATGAATAAACGGGTTTTTTCAGTTCTAATTAGAAGGAGGGACGGACGCGTAGTCCTCAACATGATGGAAATGGATAAAAATTGGTATGTAGTCCATACGTACTCAGGATATGAGAATAAAGTAAAAGCAAATCTTGAAAAACGTGTTGAAACAATGGGTATGTCAGATAAAATTTTCCGTGTCGTCATTCCGGAAGAAGAAGAAACAGATATTAAAGATGGCAAAAAGAAAACAGTTATGCGTAAAACGTTTCCTGGGTATGTACTTGTGGAATTGATTATGACAGACGATTCTTGGTACGTTGTCCGTAATACGCCAGGTGTGACAGGATTTATCGGATCTTCAGGTGGAGGAGCGAAGCCGACTCCGTTGTTGCCAGAAGAAGTCGAATTCATTCTGAAACAAATGGGTATGAAAGAGCAACGTATAGATGTGGACTTCGAAGTGGGTGAAAGAGTTACTGTATTAGAAGGACCGTTTGCACACTTTGAAGGTAAAGTGGAAGAAATCGAACTAGACAAAGGTAAAGTAACTGTTACTGTCGATATGTTCGGACGCGAAACGAAGATGGAACTATCGTTTGATCAAGTAGAAAAAATGGATTGATGAGGTAATGGGATAATTTTCTCTTGCAAATAGTATGTAATGGTGGTATCATTTCAAAGGTCAGACTTAGTCTGGACGGATTAACCAATTCTACCGACATTGTCGGCAGGCACATATTTGAGTGGGAGGGGCAACCCAATGACCACATCACGGACTTAAGGAGGTGTGTCTCGTGGCTAAAAAAGTTACTAAAGTAGTGAAGTTACAAATTCCAGCTGGTAAAGCAAACCCAGCACCACCAGTAGGGCCGGCGTTAGGTCAAGCAGGTGTTAACATCATGGGATTCTGTAAAGAATTTAACGCTCGTACAGCTGATCAAGCAGGTCTTATTATTCCTGTTGAAATCTCTGTTTTCGAGGACCGTTCATTTACATTCATCACAAAAACTCCGCCGGCAGCAGTATTGCTAAAGGTTGCAGCAAACGTTCAAAAAGGTTCAGGTGAGCCTAATAAAAACAAAGTTGCTACAGTTAAACGTGATAAAGTTAGAGAAATCGCAGAACAAAAGATGCCGGACTTAAACGCGGCGTCAGTTGAAGCGGCGATGGCAATGGTCGAAGGTACTGCTCGCAGTATGGGAATCAAAATCGAAGACTGATTTTGGTTCTTCTTAATAAAGCAACGGTTTGAAGGTGAAGGCTGCGGTCGAATGAGATGCGCAGCCTTCATTAAGTGGGAGGTTTAATCCGTTAAAACCACAAATGAGGAGGAAAATTCAGATGGCTAAAAGAGGTAAAAAATTCGTAGAAGCTGCAAAGCTTGTAGATCGTACAGCTACATACTCTGCGAAAGAAGCAATTGAACTTGCTAAAAAAACTAGCACGACAAATTTTGATGCGACAGTTGAAGTAGCTTTCCGTCTTGGTATTGATACTCGCAAGAATGATCAGCAAATTCGTGGAGCGGTAGTGCTTCCGAATGGTACTGGTAAAACTCAACGCGTATTAGTATTCGCAAAAGGTGAAAAGTTGAAAGAAGCAGAAGCTGCAGGCGCAGATTACGTAGGCGACGCAGATTACATTGCTAAAATTCAACAAGGTTGGTTCGAGTTTGACGTAATCGTTGCTACACCTGACATGATGGGCGAAGTTGGTAAGATCGGTCGAGTTCTAGGGCCAAAAGGTCTTATGCCGAACCCGAAAACAGGAACAGTAACATTCGACGTAGCAAAAGCTGTTGAAGAAATCAAAGCGGGTAAAGTAGAATACCGTGCGGACAAAGCTGGAATTATCCACGCGCCAATCGGAAAAGCTTCTTTCGATCAAGAAAAGTTGGAAGAAAACTTCTTGACGATCTTTGAAACTATTCAAAAAGCTAAACCGGCTTCATCAAAAGGAACGTTCATGAAATCAGTAAACGTTACAACTACTATGGGCCCTGCTATTAAAGTAGATCCGGCTAGTGTAACTATAAAATAATTATTGACAAGCATGAAGTGATCTGTTAAGATTACGCTTGTTATGATGATAACCATTTGTACCGAAGACAGCAGGTGTGGCTTGCCACTTAAAGATCCTGCCGAGGACAAGACGCTCTTTTTAAAAGATGACGACTTTTCTGCCCTCATGTCTAAGACATTGAGGGCTTTTATATCGGTATAAGTGACCCTAATTTCCAGGAGGTGTCAACATGAGCAAAATTTTAGAAGCTAAACAAGCGGTTGTAACAGAAATCGCTGATAAGTTGAAAGAAGCAGTTTCTGTAGTTGTTGTAGATTACCGTGGTCTAACGGTTGCACAAGTTACGGAATTGCGTAAACAACTTCGTGAAGCAGGCATTGAGTTCAAAGTCTATAAAAACTCGATGACTCGTCGTGCGGCTGAATCAGCAGGACTGGAATCTTTGAATGAAAGTCTTGTAGGTCCGAACGCTATTGCCTTCTCAACTGAAGACGTAGTAGCGCCGGCGAAAATCTTGAATGATTTCGCTAAAAAGAATGATAAGCTTGAAATTAAAGCGGGTGTGATCGAAGGAAACGTTGCGTCGGCAGAAGAGGTCAAAGCATTGGCTACTCTACCATCACGCGATGGTCTATTGTCTATGCTACTCAGCGTACTTCAAGCACCAGTACGAAACTTCGCACTTGCTACAAAAGCAGTTGCAGAACAAAAAGAAGAACAAGGCGCGTAATATCGCATCTTGACCACGGCCGGACCAAAAGAACCGGTTAATACAACTTTCCAGGAGGAACTTAAAATGACTAATGCACAAATCTTAGACGCAATTAAAGAAATGACAGTTCTTGAACTAAATGACTTAGTAAAAGCAATTGAAGAAGAATTCGGCGTAACAGCAGCAGCTCCAGTTGCAGCAGCTGGAGCAGTTGCAGAAGCAGCTGAAGAGAAAACTGAATTTGACGTAATGCTTGCATCAGCTGGCGATCAAAAGATCAAAGTAATCAAAGTTGTTCGTGAAATCACTGGATTAGGCTTGAAAGAAGCTAAAGCTCTTGTAGACGAAGCTCCTAAAGCTGTTAAAGAAGGCGTTTCTAAAGAAGAAGCAGAAGAAATGAAAGCTAAACTTGAAGAAGTTGGCGCATCTGTAGAAGTTAAGTAATTTCTACTTCCTGAGAAAAGCCCGTCTATTTGACGGGCTTTTTTCTTCATATACAGGTATTTATAGTAGGAGGTATATATATGGGGGAACATTATTACTCGAAAAACCCTCAAGTTTCTAGTGCTCCGAAGCATTGGAAAGCGGAAATACGCAATAAGATGTTCACGTTTACGACTGATGCTGGTGTCTTCAGTAAAGGTGGTATAGACGGAGGATCGAAATTATTAGCTGAAACGTTTAAAGAGCCTTCTGTAGAGGGAGACTTGTTAGAAATTGGTTGTGGCTATGGTCCGATTGCGTTGTCTATTGCATCTGACTTTCCAGAGCGCTTAGTTCATATGGTAGACGTTAATGAACGTGCGCTAGCCCTTTCTAAAACGAATGCTCAAAACAATCAACTCCAAAACGTCAAGATCTATGAAAGCAATGGTATTGATCAAGTAGAACAAGCTGGTTTTGCTGCAATTTTGACAAATCCACCTATAAGAGCGGGGAAACAAACGGTTTTTTCTTTCTATGAAGGTGCGTATGAAAAACTTGCTTCGGGCGGAGAGTTATGGGTTGTTATTCAAAAGAAACAAGGTGCGCCTTCTACGGTCGCGTACTTAAAAGAGTTGTTTGGTAATGTGGCGACTGTTGCAAAGAAGAAGGGTTATTTCATTTTGTTAGCAAAAAAGATTGACAGCTCGGTAATCTTGTAGTAGCATTATAAAATGCATAAATAATTATATTGCAGCTGTATGCCCTTTTGCGTGATTTAGAAGAGGAAAGGGTATACTGATGTTTGGATAAAGATTGTGAAATCGAAAATGAGCTCTTGTCGGAACTCGTTTTCTTTTTGTTTTTTCGAAGTCACAGCTGAATTTCTGATTTTGCAAAAACTAATATTGTCTTAATGAGGGGTGAATGAGTTGACAGGTCATTTAGTTCAGTATGGTCAACATCGTCAGCGTAGAAGTTTCGCGCGAATCAACGAAGTGCTCGATCTGCCAAATTTGATTGAAATTCAAACGGCATCGTATGAGTGGTTCTTAGAAGAAGGGTTACGTGAAATGTTCAAGGATATTTCTCCTATCCAGGACTTCACTGGGAACCTATCATTAGAATTTATCGACTACAAACTGGGTGAACCAAAATATCCAGTGGACGAATCAAAAGAGCGCGATGTGACATATGCAGCACCACTTCGTGTAAAAGTACGTCTTCATAACAAAGAAACAGGCGATGTCAAAGAACAAGACGTTTTCATGGGAGATTTCCCGCTAATGACTGAAAACGGCACATTCGTTATTAATGGAGCGGAAAGAGTTATCGTTTCACAGCTCGTTCGTTCGCCGAGTGTCTATTACAATGGTAAAACGGACAAAAACGGTAAACGTGGTTTCGGTGCTACCGTAATTCCGAACCGTGGTGCGTGGCTTGAGTATGAAACAGATGCTAAAGACGTTGTGCATGTCCGTATTGATAGAACACGTAAATTACCGATCACTGTGTTGCTGCGCGCATTAGGTTTCTCAACAGATCAAGAAATTATTGATCTAATCGGTGATAACGAATATTTGCGTAATTCACTTGAGAAAGATAATACCGAAACTTCGGAAAAAGCGATGCTTGAAATCTATGAGCGACTACGTCCAGGTGAACCACCAACGCTAGACAGCGCGAGAAGTCTGTTGTATTCTCGTTTCTTCGATCCAAAGCGCTATGATTTGGCGAATGTTGGACGTTATAAGATGAACAAGAAACTTCATTTGCAAAACCGTTTGTTCAATCAAACAGCTGCAGAAACACTCGTCGATCCAGAAACTGGTGAAATACTAGTAGAAAAAGACCAATTAATCGATCGACGCACGTTAGATAAATTGCTACCGTTCTTGTCTAAAGGTATCAACACGCAGTCGATTGAACATGTTGGAGCTATTTTAGAAGAACCGATGGTCATTCAAACACTGAAAATTTACGCTCCGAAAAATGAAGATAAACAAGTACTCAATGTTATTTCTAATGCTGAAGTAGACGAGTCTGTTAAGCATATTACCCCTTCGGATATTGTAGCTTCAATCAGCTATTTCTTTAACCTATTACATGGTGTAGGAAATACAGATGACATTGATCATCTCGGTAATCGTCGTTTACGTTCTGTAGGTGAATTGCTACAGAACCAATTCCGTATTGGTTTATCCCGTATGGAACGAGTGGTAAAAGAAAGAATGTCTATCAATGATACACAGTCTATCGTACCTCAACAATTAATCAATATTCGTCCAGTTATTGCATCTATTAAAGAGTTCTTCGGTAGCTCTCAACTTTCGCAGTTTATGGACCAAACAAATCCATTGGCTGAATTGACGCATAAACGTCGTCTATCAGCACTAGGACCTGGTGGTTTGACACGTGAACGTGCAGGAATGGAAGTTCGTGACGTACACTACTCTCACTATGGTCGTATGTGTCCGATTGAAACGCCGGAGGGTCCGAACATTGGACTAATAAACTCTTTATCGACATTTGCAAAAGTAAATCGTTTTGGTTTCATTGAAACTCCTTATCGTAAGGTGGATCCTGAAACAGGTCGCGTAACAGAGCAAATCGATTACTTAACTGCTGATATTGAAGATAACTATGTAGTAGCGCAAGCCAATGCAGTGCTTGGAGAAGATGGATCATTTGTCAATGAAGATGTTGTCGGTCGTTTCCAAGGGGATAATACAGTCTTCCGCCGCGATCAAATTGACTATATGGATGTTTCACCTAAGCAAGTTGTGTCTGCGGCAACCGCATGTATTCCATTTTTGGAAAACGATGACTCCAACCGTGCGTTAATGGGTGCGAACATGCAACGACAAGCGGTACCTTTATTGAATCCTGAAGCGCCATTCGTTGGGACGGGGATGGAACACATCTCAGCCCGTGATTCTGGTGCGGCTGTCGTTTCTAAACATCATGGAATCGTAGAGCATGTAGAAGCAAAAGAAGTTCGTATTCGTTGTATTGAAGAAATAGACGGTAAAGAAGTGAAGGGTGACCTAGCAGTTTATCGTTTGTCTAAATTCATTCGTTCCAACCAAGGAACTTGTTATAACCAACGGCCTATTGTCAGAGTTGGCGACCGTGTAAAACCACTTGATATTCTCGCGGACGGTCCTTCTATGGAGCAAGGAGAACTTGCGCTTGGTCGTAACGTTCTAACTGCGTTCATGACATGGGATGGCTACAACTATGAGGATGCTATTATTATGAGTGAGCGTCTAGTGAAAGATGACGTCTTCACATCCGTTCATATTGAAGAGTATGAATCAGAAGCGCGTGATACGAAGCTAGGGCCGGAAGAGATTACTCGTGATATACCGAACGTCGGGGAGGATGCATTACGCAACTTGGACGACAGAGGGATCATCCGTATTGGGGCGGAAGTACGCGATGGCGATATCTTAGTTGGTAAAGTAACACCTAAGGGAGTTACGGAACTAACTGCTGAAGAGCGTCTATTGCACGCAATCTTCGGGGAGAAGGCACGTGAAGTCCGCGATACGTCGCTAAAGGTTCCGCACGGTGCAGGCGGAATTGTTCTGGATGTTAAAGTGTTCAACCGTGAAGATGGCGATGAGTTATCTCCGGGTGTTAACCAATTAGTTCGTGTGTATATCGTACAGAAACGTAAAATTTCTGTGGGAGATAAGATGGCTGGACGTCACGGTAACAAAGGGGTAATTTCCCGAATTTTACCTGAGTCTGAAATGCCGTATCTACCAGACGGTACACCAATTGATGTTATGTTAAATCCACTAGGTGTTCCATCACGTATGAACATCGGACAGGTTCTTGAAATGCACCTTGGTATGGCTGCGCGTAGTCTAGGTATTCACACGGCTTCTCCGGTATTTGATGGAGCAAACGAGGAAGATGTTTGGTCTACAATGGAAGAAGCGGGGATGAACCGTGACGGTAAAACAACGCTATACGATGGTCGTTCAGGTGAACCGTTTGATAACCGCGTATCTGTAGGTGTCATGTATTTGATCAAACTTGCGCACATGGTAGACGATAAGTTACACGCGCGTTCTACTGGACCATACTCACTCGTTACACAGCAACCACTTGGCGGTAAAGCGCAGTTCGGTGGACAGCGTTTCGGTGAGATGGAAGTATGGGCACTAGAGGCATATGGTGCTGCTTACACATTGCAAGAAATTCTAACAGTTAAATCAGATGACGTTGTAGGTCGTGTGAAAACATACGAAGCAATCGTCAAAGGTGACAGCGTCCCTCAACCGGGCGTACCTGAATCATTCAAAGTACTCATCAAAGAACTACAAAGCCTTGGACTAGACGTCAAAATGTTGACGGAAGACTTTGAGGAGATTGAATTACGGGACTTGGATGACGAAGAAGATTTGCAACCAACTGATGCACTAAACTTGATGAAAGAAGACCAACCGATTGGCTAAAACCGTAAGTGCTACTTAGCCTTGCGCTTGTGGCTGGATGTTAGCTAAACAAAAGTGGTTGATCTGAAATAATATAAATAATGCAATCCCAACAGAATAGAAGAGGGCTTCGAGCACCTTCTTCTATTCTATTCAGTTGAATAAGTATTTTGACTGAATGTGATATTATAAGTAAAGTTGCCTGACAAGCCATTGCGGCGATTAGACTAAAGGGAGGTAGGCTCCTTGATAGATGTTAATAATTTTGAGTATATGAAGATTGGTTTAGCTTCACCAGACAAGATTCGTTCTTGGTCATATGGGGAAGTGAAGAAACCCGAAACTATAAACTACCGTACGTTAAAGCCGGAGAAGGACGGATTATTCTGTGAAAGAATTTTCGGACCTACTAAAGACTGGGAATGTCACTGTGGGAAGTATAAACGGGTTCGTTATAAAGGTGTTGTCTGTGATCGTTGTGGCGTAGAGGTAACGCGTCAAAAAGTGCGTCGTGAACGAATGGGGCATATTGAACTTGCAGCACCAGTGACGCATATATGGTATTTCAAAGGAATTCCGAGCCGTATGGGATTAATCCTAGATATGACACCGCGTGCATTGGAAGAAATCATTTATTTCGCATCCTACGTAGTAGTTGAGCCGGCCGATACACCGCTAGAGCGAAAGCAGTTGTTATCTGAAAAAGAATATCGACTGTATCGTGAAAAGTATGGTTCTAAGTTCCAAGCAGCAATGGGAGCAGAAGCTATTGAACAGCTTTTACGTGCCATTGATCTAGATAAAGAAACAGATTCATTGAAAGAAGAGTTGAAAACAGTTCAAGGTCAGCGTCGTACGCGCGCGATCCGACGTCTGGAAGTTGTGGAATCATTCCGTAACTCTGGGAATCGTCCGGAATGGATGGTATTAGAGGTTCTTCCTGTAATTCCACCAGAATTGCGTCCGATGGTACAACTAGACGGTGGGCGTTTTGCGACATCTGACTTAAATGATTTGTATCGTCGGGTCATTAACCGGAATAACCGCCTAAAGCGTTTATTGGATCTGGGAGCACCTGGTATCATCGTACAAAACGAGAAACGGATGCTTCAAGAAGCGGTAGATGCACTAATTGACAACGGTCGCCGTGGAAGACCGGTAACAGGTCCTGGTAATCGTCCGTTGAAATCTCTTTCTCATATGTTGAAAGGTAAGCAAGGCCGTTTCCGTCAAAACTTACTAGGAAAACGTGTAGACTATTCTGGTCGTTCCGTTATCGTAGTAGGTCCAAACCTTAAAATGTATCAATGTGGTCTACCAAAAGAAATGGCAATCGAGTTATTTAAACCGTTTGTTATGAAGGAATTGGTGGAACGTAATTTAGCACATAACATTAAAAGTGCGAAGCGGAAGATCGAGCGTCTGCATTCAGAAGTATGGGATGTATTAGAAGATGTCATTAAGGAGCATCCGGTACTACTTAACCGGGCACCAACTCTTCACCGTTTGGGAATTCAAGCGTTTGAACCAATTCTTGTAGAAGGTCGTGCGATTACATTGCACCCGCTCGTTTGTACAGCGTATAACGCTGACTTTGACGGTGACCAAATGGCTGTTCACGTTCCACTTTCAGCTGAAGCTCAAGCAGAAGCACGCCTATTGATGTTGGCTGCTCAAAATATCTTGAATCCGAAAGACGGGAAACCAGTTGTTACACCTTCTCAGGATATGGTTCTTGGAAATTATTATTTAACAGTCGAGCGTAAAGATGCAGCTGGAGAAGGTAAGATATTTAGCGATCCGAATGAAGCGTTAATTGCTTATCAAACAGGTCACGTTCACTTACATTCTCGTATTGCAATCCAAGCAGGCAGTATTAATAATCCAACGTTTACGGAACAACAAAATAGACAACTATTACTTACTACAGTAGGTAAAGTGATCTTCAATGAAATTCTGCCAGAGTCGTTCCCTTACATTAACGAACCGACACTTAGCAACTTACAAGTGAAAACACCTGCTAAGTACTTCGTAGATGGAACTGTTAATGTTAAAGAATACTTGAAAGATACAGAATTGGTTGCACCGTTCAAAAAGACAATCCTTGGAGAAATCATTGCGGAAATCTTCAAACGTTTCCACATTACAGAAACGTCAAGAATGCTAGATCGCATGAAAAATCTTGGGTTTAAATACTCAACGCGTGCAGGAATCACAATTGGTATTTCTGATATCGTAGTTTTACCGAATAAAGCTGAAATCCTCCATGACGCACAAGAAAAAGTAGACAAGGTTACTCAGCAGTTCCGCCGTGGTTTAATTACCGAAGAAGAACGCTATGACCGTGTCATCTCTTACTGGAGTGCTGCGAAAGACATCATTCAGAATAAACTGATGGACTCACTTCATAGTGAAAACCCAATCTATATGATGAGTGACTCTGGAGCCCGTGGTAACGCATCTAACTTTACGCAACTTGCAGGAATGCGTGGATTGATGGCCAACCCGGCCGGGAAAATCATCGAGCTTCCGATTAAATCTTCATTCCGTGAAGGTCTAACGGTACTTGAATACTTTATTTCTACTCACGGTGCGCGTAAAGGTCTTGCCGATACAGCACTGAAGACAGCTGACTCAGGTTACTTAACACGTCGTTTGGTAGACGTAGCACAAGATGTTATTGTTCGTGAAGACGACTGTGGCACAGACCGCGGTTTAGAGATCACTGCTCTTACAGAAGGTAATGAAATGATTGAAACGTTGATGGAGCGTATTGAAGGTCGTCACGCGAAGAAGACAATTAAACATCCGGAAACAGGCGAACTAATTCTCGAAAAGAATGGCTTGATCACAGCGGATGTTGCAAACGCAATTATTGCAGCTGGATTTGAGAAAGTAACGATTCGTTCTGCTTTCACTTGTAATACAAAGCATGGCGTTTGTAAGAAATGTTATGGTATCAACTTAGCTACAGGGGAAACAGTAGAAGTAGGGGAAGCTGTAGGAATTATAGCGGCTCAATCTATTGGAGAACCTGGTACACAGCTTACAATGCGTACATTCCACACAGGTGGAGTTGCTGGGGATGATATTACACAAGGTCTTCCGCGTATTCAAGAGATTTTCGAATCTCGGAATCCGAAAGGACAAGCGGTTATTTCTGAAATTGCAGGAACAGTTATTGAAATTGATGAAATCCGTGAAGGTCAAAAAGAGATCACAATCGAAGGTGAAGTGGAAACACGTAAGTATTTGGCGCCGTACAATGGTCGCTTGAAGGTTGAAGAAGGCGATGTAGTTGAACGTGGTCAAACATTAACGGAAGGTTCTATTGATCCGAAAGAATTGATCGTAGTAAAAGATGTAGCAACTGTACAAGAGTACTTGCTAAAAGAAGTACAAAAAGTTTACCGTATGCAAGGGGTAGAAATTGGTGATAAACACGTAGAAGTGATGGTTCGCCAAATGCTTCGCAAAGTTCGTGTAATTGAAGCTGGAGATACAGATCTTCTACCAGGTTCGTTGTTGGATATTCATCAGTTCTCTGAAGCGAATAATAAAGTGTTGTTAGCGGGTAAAGTGCCGGCGACTTCACGTCCAGTTATCCTTGGAATTACGAAAGCATCTCTTGAGACAGAGTCATTCTTATCCGCGGCTTCCTTCCAAGAAACGACGAGAGTACTTACGGACGCGGCAATCAAAGGGAAAACCGATGAATTGCTTGGTCTGAAAGAAAACGTCATTATCGGTAAGTTAGTGCCAGCAGGTACAGGAATGCAAAGATATCGTCAGATTAAAATGCAACATGAGGAAGAAGAAACAGTTAAGGTGGATTAAAAAATAAACGGGACATCGTTCCCGTTTATTTAATTAAAACTGTTGACAAGACTTTCTGCAGATGATAATATACAAAAGGTTGATAGTTGTTGGCCGATACTTTTTCGGAGAAATTATATTTCACATGAACAAGTGAAAGGCGAGAAACAATCATCATTATAAAATAACAGTGAGCAGAGATCTCTAAAACTTACTGTCACCCGTTTTTGTGTGTGCACGCACAAAAACTTTGTTTTTACTTAAAAATGAACCACCTGGGTGTGTGGTATTATAGAAAATTCGGAAGGAGGAACAATCTGATGCCTACAATTAACCAATTAGTCCGTAAACCTCGTAAGTCTAAGTCGGAGAATTCTAAATCACCGGCACTAGGAAAAAGCTATAACAGCTTTAAAAAGTCAATGACAAACGTAAACTCACCACAAAAAAGAGGTGTTTGTACACGTGTTGGTACTATGACTCCTAAGAAGCCGAACTCGGCGCTACGTAAGTATGCTCGTGTTCGTTTGACAAATACATTGGAAGTTAACGCTTATATCCCGGGCGAAGGCCACAACTTGCAAGAACACAGTGTGGTACTAATCCGTGGAGGACGAGTAAAAGACTTGCCAGGTGTTCGTTACCATATCGTACGTGGAGCGCTTGATACAGCTGGAGTTACCGGCCGTATGCAAAGCCGTTCAATGTATGGTGCTAAAAAACCAAAAGTTAAGAAGTAATATAAACTAAAGATATCGAAAGGAGGAACTAATTATGCCTCGTAAAGGTCCAGTTGCAAAACGCGATGTACTACCTGATCCGATTTATAATTCTAAGCTTGTAAGCCGCCTTATCAACAAAATGATGGTAGACGGTAAAAAAGGTACTTCACAGAAAATTCTTTATGGAGCGTTCGAAATCATTAAAGAACGTTCTGGACAAGAGCCGATTGAAGTGTTCGAAGCTGCACTAAATAATGTAATGCCAGTTCTTGAAGTGCGTGCTCGCCGAGTGGGTGGAGCTAACTATCAAGTGCCAGTTGAAGTTCGTCCAGAACGTCGTTCAACACTAGGTCTTCGTTACCTTGTTAATTATTCACGTACACGTGGAGAGAAAACAATGGAAGAGCGCCTAGCAAACGAAATTCTTGATGCATCAAACAACACAGGTGCTTCTGTTAAACGCCGTGAAGAAATGCATAAAATGGCTGAAGCCAACAGAGCATTCGCTCACTATCGTTGGTAAGTCCGGATACGCTAAAAGAGTAATCCGAAACGGAAGGAGTTTGCAAAAATGGGTAGAGATTTCTCCTTAGAAAACACTCGTAATATTGGAATCATGGCTCACATTGACGCTGGTAAGACAACGACAACTGAGCGAATCCTTTATTACACAGGTAAAATCCACAAAATTGGTGAAACGCACGAAGGTGCTTCACAAATGGACTGGATGGAGCAAGAACAAGAGCGTGGAATCACAATTACATCTGCTGCAACAACAGCAGCTTGGAAAGGTCACCGCGTAAACATCATCGATACACCGGGACACGTAGACTTCACTGTTGAAGTTGAACGTTCACTACGTGTATTAGATGGAGCTGTTGCAGTACTTGATGCTCAATCAGGTGTAGAGCCGCAAACAGAAACAGTTTGGCGTCAAGCGACAAACTACAAAGTACCACGTCTTGTATTTGTTAACAAAATGGATAAAACGGGTGCGGATTTCCTTTACTCTGTAGGCACACTACGTGAGCGTCTTCAAGCTAATGCTCACCCAATCCAATTGCCAATCGGTGCGGAAGATAACTTCTCAGGAATTATCGACCTAATCGAAATGACAGCAACTATGTATCCTAATGATCTAGGTACAGATACAACGGTGGAAGAAATTCCTGCTGAATATCTGGAACAAGCACAAGAATACCGCGAAAAGCTAATTGAAGCGGTTGTAGACTTCGACGAAGATTTAATGGAGAAGTACCTAGGCGGCGAAGAACTTACAAACGAAGAAATCACAGTAGCAATTCGTAAAGCGACATTGGCGGTTGAGTTCTACCCTGTAGTTTGTGGAACTGCATTCAAAAACAAAGGAGTACAATTAGTGCTAGATGCAGTAGTAGACTACCTGCCATCACCACTTGATGTACCACCGATGATGGGCTTCAACCCTGAAACTGAAGAGGAAGAAGTACGTGAATCTTCTGACGAGGCGCCATTCTCAGCGCTTGCATTTAAAGTAATGACGGATCCTTACGTAGGGAAACTTACATTCTTCCGTATTTATTCAGGTGTTCTACAAGCCGGTTCTTACGTTGCGAACTCCACAAAAGGCAAGCGTGAGCGCGTAGGACGTATCTTACAAATGCACGCTAATAGCCGTGAGGAGATTTCTGAAGTACACGCAGGTGAAATTGCTGCTGCTGTAGGTTTGAAAGATACGACAACTGGTGACACTCTTTGTGATGAGAAAGCATTGGTCATTCTTGAATCAATGGTATTCCCGGAGCCTGTTATCTCTGTAGCTATCGAGCCGAAAACAAAAGCAGACCAAGATAAAATGGGCCAAGCTCTTGGTAAGTTACAAGAAGAGGATCCAACATTCCGTGCACATACAGATCAAGAAACAGGAGAAGTAATCATCGCAGGTATGGGTGAACTTCACTTGGACATCATTGTTGACCGTCTAAGACGTGAATTCAAGGTAGAAGCAAATGTGGGCGCGCCACAAGTTTCTTACCGCGAAACATTCCGTCAGTCAGCTGAGATCGAAGGAAAATTCGTTCGCCAATCAGGTGGACGTGGACAGTTTGGTCACGTGTGGATTGAATTTGGTCCAAACGAAGAAGGAAAAGGATTTGAATTCATTAACAACATCGTTGGTGGTTCTGTTCCTCGTGAATATATCCCAGCAGTTGAAGCAGGAATTCGTGATTCATTAGAGAATGGTATTTTAGCTGGTTATCCATTAATCGATGTGAAAGCACGTCTATTTGACGGGTCTTACCATGATGTTGACTCCAACGAAATGGCATTCAAGGTCGCTGCATCTATGGCTTTGAAAAATGCAGCATCTAAATGTTCACCAGTACTTCTAGAACCTACAATGAAAGTAGAAGTAATCATTCCGGACGAATACATGGGCGATATCATGGGTGATATTACATCACGCCGTGGCCGTGTAGAAGGTATGGAAGCTCGCGGAAACGCACAAGTCGTTCGCGCAATGGTTCCACTTGCTGAAATGTTCGGTTATGCAACATCTCTACGTTCAAACACGCAAGGCCGCGGGGTATTCTCTATGGTGTTCGATCACTATGAAGAAGTTCCAAAGTCTGTTGCTGAAGAAGTAATTAAGAAAAACAAAGGTGAATAATAAAGTTCATCCTTGTTTCCTGTAATAAATACTTGTAAGATATGGGTAGTCGAAAGTTTACTTTCGACTACAATACTAAAAAAACTAAACTTTTTCAAATAAAGGGAGGATCTCTAAAATGGGTAAAGAAAAATTCGACCGCTCCAAGGAGCACGCAAACGTAGGAACAATTGGTCACGTTGACCATGGTAAAACAACTTTAACTGCTGCAATTGCAACAGTTCTATCTAAAGCAATGGGTGGAGAAGCAAAGTCATATGCTGACGTTGATAACGCACCTGAAGAAAAAGAGCGTGGAATCACAATCAGTACTTCACACGTTGAGTATGAAACTGAAAAACGTCACTACGCACACGTTGACTGCCCGGGTCACGCTGACTATGTTAAGAACATGATTACTGGTGCTGCACAAATGGACGGCGGAATCTTAGTAGTATCTGCTGCTGACGGCCCAATGCCACAAACTCGTGAGCACATCCTTCTTTCACGTCAAGTAGGTGTTCCTTACCTAGTTGTATTCATGAACAAATGTGACATGGTAGATGACGAAGAACTACTTGAATTAGTAGAAATGGAAATTCGTGAACTTCTTTCTGAATATGACTTCCCTGGCGATGACATTCCTGTTATCCGTGGATCTGCACTTAAAGCTCTTGAAGGAGAGCCAGAGTGGGAAGAAAAAATTATTGAATTAATGCAAGCTGTTGACGACTATATCCCAACACCGGCTCGTGATACTGATAAGCCATTCATGATGCCAGTTGAGGACGTATTCTCAATCACAGGCCGTGGTACAGTAGCAACTGGACGTGTTGAGCGTGGAGTTGTTAAAGTCGGAGATGTTGTTGACATCATCGGTCTTGCTGAAGAACCAAAACCTACTACTGTAACTGGAGTAGAAATGTTCCGTAAACTTCTTGACTATGCAGAAGCTGGAGACAACATCGGTGCTCTTCTTCGTGGTGTTTCACGTGAAGAAATCGAACGTGGACAAGTTCTTGCTAAACCAGGCACAATTACTCCACACACTCAGTTCAAGTCTGAAGTATATGTACTATCAAAAGAAGAGGGTGGACGTCATACTCCATTCTTCTCAAACTACCGTCCTCAGTTCTACTTCCGTACAACTGACGTAACTGGTATCATCCAACTTCCTGAAGGCGTAGAAATGGTTATGCCTGGGGATAACGTTGAAATGACAGTTGAACTGATCTCTCCTATCGCGATTGAAGAAGGTACTAAATTCTCAATCCGTGAAGGTGGACGTACAGTAGGCGCTGGTGTTGTAGCAACAATCATGAAATAATTTTTTTGAAACCCCATCCTCGTGATGGGGTTTTTTGTAGGATTGTGAGAAATAGTCGCTAGATTCTAAAATGTATCCTGAACGTTAGAGTTGTAATCTATCGTTCAGGATATTTTCTTGTGGTTATATATCTTGAACAATGTAAGGTTAGGAATGTTCGCAAGATTGACTATAGAGCGTTAGAATTCATGCGCAATATAAAGAAATACATAGTGTTTTAACCGGATGAAAAAACTTAGTAAAATACGTGCATCTCAGAATAAAACCTGTTAGAATAATAAACGGGTTAAAAAACAAACTAATTTATTTAAAAGGGTTGCACAAACCTTAGAAACAGTGTAGAATGTTTAATGTTGGTCTTTGACTGCGATGAAGCGAGAGGTTGCCGATACACCAGGCCGCTTTGCCATGGCGGTGTATGGGAAATTTTCGTGGAGAATTGTCTAGAGAATAGGCGAAAGGGAGGGAAAGTAATGGCAAAACAAAAGATTCGTATCCGATTGAAAGCTTATGATCACAGAATGATAGATCAGTCAGCTGAAAAGATTGTTGAAACGGCTAAACGTTCTGGAGCTAGTGTTTCAGGTCCAATTCCGTTGCCAACTGAAAGATCAGTTTACACAGTATTGCGTTCAGTTCACGTATACAAGGATTCACGTGAGCAGTTTGAAATGCGTACACACAAACGTTTAATCGATATCGTTAATCCAACTCCACAAACTGTGGACGCATTAATGAAGCTTGATTTACCATCAGGCGTCGACATCGAAATCAAACTATAAAAAATACAAAACAAACAATATTACAGGAGGTGTGACTAATGAGCAAAGGAATCTTAGGAAGAAAGATCGGTATGACGCAAGTATTTGCTGAAAACGGTGATTTAATCCCAGTAACGGTGATCGAAGCTACTCCAAACGTAGTTCTTCAAAAGAAGACAATCGAAACAGATGGCTACGAAGCGATCCAACTAGGATTTGACGACAAGCGTGAAAAGCTTTCAAACAAGCCTGAACTAGGCCATGTGGCAAAAGCTAACACGACACCTAAGCGCTTCATTCGCGAAGTTCGCGGTGCTGACGTTAGTGCATACGAGGTTGGACAGGAAGTTAAAGTCAATACATTCGCGGAAGGCGAAGTAGTTGATATTACAGGAGTTTCAAAAGGTAAAGGATTCCAAGGTGTTATTAAGCGTCACGGTTTCTCACGTGGACCAATGACACACGGATCTCGTTTCCACCGTGCACCAGGTTCTCTAGGTGCTGTAGATGGACAACGCGTATTCAAAGGAAAAAAACTACCTGGACGTACTGGTGGCAAAACAGTAACGATCCAAAACGTAGAAATCGTACGAGTTGACGAAGAGCGCAACTTGTTACTAGTAAAAGGTAACGTTCCTGGAGCACGCAAATCACTGGTACAAGTGAATAGCGCAATCAAAGGGAACTGAGTGAAACAGGAAGGAGGAAATAGGAATGCCTAAAGTATCTGTAGTAAGTCAAACAGGTTCTGCAGTCGGAGATATCGAGTTAAACGAAGCTATCTTCGGAATCGAGCCGAACGAAGCAGTATTGTTCGAAGCAATTATTCAACAGCAAGCTTCTTTACGCCAAGGTAACCACAAGGTTAAAACTCGTGCGGAAGTTGCAGGCGGCGGTCGTAAACCATGGCGTCAAAAAGGCACAGGTCGTGCTCGTCAAGGTTCTATCAGATCACCACAATGGCGTGGAGGCGGTATCGTATTCGGTCCATCACCACGAAGCTATAGCTATAAAATGCCTAAGAAAGTTCGTCGTTTAGCACTTCTTTCTGCACTTTCAACGAAAGTACGCGCAGAAGAGCTAATCGTTCTTGACAACTTAGCATTTGATGCACCACAAACAAAAGGCTTTGTTAAAGTGCTTGAAGATCTTTCAATCACTAAGAAAGCATTATTTGTTACAGCTGACCTAGAAGAAACAGTAGCATTGTCTGCTCGTAATATTCCTGGAATCAGCGTTGTTACAGCGAATGGTATCAATGTACTCGACCTAGTCGGGCATGATCAACTCGTTATGACAAAAGCAGCAGTACAAAAAGTCGAGGAGGTGCTTGGTTAATGGAATCACGTGATATTTTGAAGCGTCCGGTCATTACCGAGCGTACTTCTGAGCAAATGGAATTCAGAAAATACACATTCGAAGTTGATACACGCGCGAATAAAACGCACGTTAAACAAGCTGTCGAAGAAATCTTCGGTGTGGAAGTAGAAAAAGTAAACGTTCAGAACTATAAAGGTAAGTTCAAGCGTATGGGGAAACATGCTGGTTATACAAACAAGCGCCGCAAAGCAATTGTTACATTAACTGCTGATTCCAAAGATATTGAACTTTTCGAAATGTAATTAACGAACAATAAATGAAGGAGGGAACACAAATGGCGATCAAGAAGTACAAAGCTACCTCCAACGGACGTCGTAATATGACTACTTCTGACTTTGCTGAGATTACTACAGACAAGCCAGAAAAATCATTGCTTGAACCAGTCAAGCGTAAAGGCGGCCGTAACAACCAAGGTAGAATGACAGTTCGTCACCAAGGTGGAGGACACAAGCGCCAATACCGTGTCATCGATTTCCAACGTCGGAAAGATGGCATTCCAGGACGCGTTGCTACGATCGAATACGATCCAAACCGTTCAGCAAACATCGCATTAATCAATTATGCAGATGGAGAAAAGAGATATATCCTTGCGCCTAAGGGATTGCAAGTAGGTTCTACAATTATGTCAGGACCTGAAGCGGATATCCGCGTTGGAAATGCTCTACCACTAGAGAACATTCCAATGGGTTCTACAATCCATAACATTGAAATGAAACCAGGTAAGGGTGGACAATTAGTTCGTTCTGCTGGAACTTCAGCTCAATTACTTGGACGTGAAGGTAAATATGTTATCATCCGTCTACAATCAGGCGAGGTACGTATGATTCTTTCAGCTTGCCGTGCAACTATCGGTCAAGTAGGTAATGAACAGCATGAATTGATCAACATTGGTAAAGCAGGTCGCTCACGTTGGTTAGGCAAGCGCCCATCCGTTCGTGGATCTGTAATGAACCCTAACGATCACCCACACGGTGGTGGTGAAGGACGTACACCAATCGGTCGTCCAAGTCCTGTTACTCCTTGGGGTAAACCAACTCTTGGATTCAAGACTCGCACAAAGAGCAATAAATCAGATAAGTTTATTGTACGCCGTCGTAAAAAATAATTTAAATGCACTGCGGTTCATTAGATGGACCGTAGTACAGACTCGGAAGGAGGTTCCAGAATGGGCCGCAGCTTAAAAAAAGGACCTTTTGCAGATGACCACTTATTAAAGAAGGTTGATGCACAAAAAGATTCAGAAAAGAAGCAGGTAATCAAAACATGGTCACGCCGTTCAACAATCTTCCCGACATTCATCGGATTGACAATTGCAGTATATGATGGACGCAAACATGTTCCTGTTTATGTAACAGAAGATATGGTAGGTCACAAACTAGGTGAATTCGTACCTACGCGCACATACAAAGGCCATGGTGCCGACGATAAGAAAACAAAACGCTAATTGAGAGGAGGTTTATCCTGATGCAACAAGCTAAAGCATCTGTACGCACAGTCCGCATTGCTTCTCGCAAAGTTCGTTTGGTCGTTGATCTTATTCGCGGCAAGAATATCGGTGAAGCTATGGCGATCCTACGACTTACGCCCAAAGCGGCATCTCCGGTTGTAGAAAAGCTACTAAAATCAGCAATTGCAAATGCTGAGCATAACTACGAAATGAACACTGAGAATTTATATGTCAGCGAAGTATTCGTAGACGAAGGACCAACAATGAAACGTTTCCGTCCACGTGCACAAGGTCGTGCAAGTGCGATTAACAAACGTACAAGCCACATTACATTAGTGGTATCTGAAAAGAAGGAGGGGTAATTAGTGGGCCAAAAAGTACATCCTAATGGACTGCGTGTCGGTGTCATCCGTGACTGGGACTCGAAATGGTACGCGGAAAAAGATTATGCGTCCTTACTACACGAAGACTTAAAGATTCGTGAATATCTTGAAAAGCGTCTTGTAGATGCATCACTTTCTAAAGTAGAAATTGAGCGTGCTGCTAAGCGTGTAAATATTACAATCCACACTGCAAAGCCAGGTATGGTTATCGGTAAAGGTGGTTCTGAAGTTGAAACACTTCGTAAGAGCCTTAACGAAATCACGGGCAAGCGTGTACACATCAATATTGTAGAAGTAAAACGTGCTGATTTGGATGCGAGATTAGTCGCAGAATCAATCGCTCGTCAATTAGAAAGCCGTGTTTCTTTCCGTCGTGCTCAGAAACAAGCGATTCAACGTACAATTCGCTCTGGCGCAAAAGGAATTAAAACACAAGTGTCTGGTCGTCTAGGCGGTGCTGATATCGCTCGTGCTGAACACTATAGTGAAGGAACTGTCCCTCTTCATACATTGCGTGCAGATATAGATTATGCACACGCTGAAGCTGATACTACTTATGGTAAGCTTGGCGTTAAAGTATGGATTTATCGTGGCGAAGTCCTTCCAGTCAAGAAGAACTCTGCGGAAGGAGGCAAATAATTATGTTGATGCCTAAACGTGTTAAACATCGTCGTGTTTTCCGTGGGAAAATGCGCGGTCAAACAAAAGGTGGCGCTACAGTTCAATTTGGTGAATTTGGTCTTCAATCTCTTGAATCAGGTTGGATCACAAACCGTCAGATTGAATCAGCTCGTATTGCTATGACTCGTTATATGAAGCGTGGCGGTAAAGTGTGGATCAATATTTTCCCACACAAACCATATACAAAGAAGCCTCTTGAAGTCCGGATGGGTTCCGGTAAAGGTGCTGTAGAAGGCTGGGTAGCAGTTGTTAAACCTGGTCGAGTAATGTTCGAAATTGCAGGTGTTTCAGAAGAAGTAGCTCGTGAGGCATTAAGACTCGCATCGCACAAACTTCCTGTAACAAGCAAGTTTGTAAAACGAGAAGAAATTGGTGGTGAGTCTAATGAAAGCTAAAGAAATTCGTGACTTAACAACTGCAGAGATCGAGCAAAAAGTGAAATCACTTAAAGAAGAGCTTTTCAACCTTCGCTTCCAGTTAGCGACAGGTCAATTAGAAAACACTGCACGCATCCGTGAAGTACGCAAATCGATTGCGCGCATGAAAACTGTAATACGTCAAAGAGAAATCAGTGCAAATAACTGATGAAGGAGGTTGCAGCCATGACTGAGCGTAACCAGCGCAAAGTATACACAGGCCGTGTCGTTTCCGACAAAATGGATAAAACTGTCACGGTAATGGTAGAAACATACAAAAAACATTCTTTATACGGTAAGCGTGTAAAGTATTCTAAAAAACTAAAAGTTCATGATGAGCTGAATGAAGCGAAAATCGGCGACGTAGTTCGTATTATGGAAACTCGTCCGTTGTCAGCTACTAAGCGTTTCCGTCTTCTAGAAGTCGTTGAAAAAGCAGTCATCATCTAATAGGTTTTTAACTCAGATTTTCGGAAGGAGGTAACCTCGATGATTCAACAGGAAAGTCGAATGAAAGTTGCTGACAACTCTGGAGCACGTGAAGTACTAACAATTAAGGTGCTTGGTGGTTCAGGTCGTAAAGTAGCTAATATCGGTGATATCGTTGTTTGTACGGTTAAGAAAGCAACACCAGGCGGAGTTGTTAAGAAGGGTGACGTTGTAAAAGCGGTCATCGTTCGTACGAAAAGTGGAGTTCGTCGTAAAGACGGTTCTTACATTTCATTTGATGAAAATGCTTGTGTTATTATCCGTGATGATAAAGGACCACGTGGAACACGTATTTTCGGACCAGTTGCTCGCGAACTTCGTGATAACAACTTCATGAAAATCATTTCACTTGCTCCAGAAGTTCTTTAATTCTAATGACAGAGCCAGTCAAGGAGGTGCGATAGAATGCACGTTAAAAAAGGCGACAAAGTTATGGTGATCTCTGGGAAAGACAAAGGTAAAACAGGTGTGATCCTAACTGCTTATCCAAAAAAAGATCGTGTGCTTGTTGAAGGTATCAATATCGTCAAAAAACATACGAAACCTAACCAAGAGAATCCTCAAGGTGGAATTGTAAGCCAAGAAGCTGCGATTCATGTCTCAAACGTGATGGTCATCGATCCTAAAACAGGTGAGCCGACTCGTGTTGGTTATAAAGTAGAAGACGGTAAGAAAGTACGTATTGCAAAAAAATCCGGTGAAGCACTGGACAAGTAAGCAAGGTATGAAAGGAGGTCCGACTGATGAGTCGATTGAAAGAGAAATTTTCTAAAGAAATCACACCTGCTCTAATGAGCAAGTTTGAATATACATCTGTTATGCAAGTACCTAAAGTAGATAAAATCGTTATCAACATGGGTGTAGGTGATGCAGTTCAGAATACAAAAGCACTTGATGCTGCTGTTGAAGATCTTGCGACTATCTCAGGTCAAAAGCCAGTCATAACAAAAGCAAAGAAATCTATCGCTGGTTTCCGTTTGCGTGAAGGTATGCCGATCGGAGCTAAAGTAACGCTTCGCGGTGAGCGTATGTACGAGTTTCTTGATAAATTAGTTACTATTTCATTACCCCGTGTACGTGACTTCCGTGGCGTTTCTAAAAAAGCGTTCGATGGTCGTGGGAACTATACACTAGGTGTAAAAGAGCAACTTATTTTCCCGGAAATTGACTTCGATAAAGTATCAAAAGTACGTGGGATGGACATCGTCATCGTGACGACTGCAAACACTGATGAAGAAGCACGTGAATTGCTCGCACAGTGTGGCATGCCGTTCCAAAAGTAAAATAATAGGGAGGCGAAAACGTGGCTAAGAAATCAATGATAGCTAAACAGAAACGTACGCCAAAGTACGAAGTACAAGCATATACTCGCTGCGAACGTTGTGGTCGTCCACATTCAGTATATCGCAAATTTAAACTTTGCCGTATTTGTTTCCGCGAACTTGCATACAAGGGACAACTTCCTGGCGTCAAAAAAGCCAGCTGGTAAACCCCTAATTAGGGAAGGAGGTTAATTCAAATGACAATGAGTGATCCGATTGCAGATATGCTTACACGCATCCGTAACGCGAACATGGTTCGCCACGAGAAGCTTGAGGTACCTGCTTCAAACGTAAAGAAAGAAATCGCTGAAATCTTAAAACGAGAAGGTTTCGTTCGCGATGTAGAATACGTGGAAGATAACAAACAAGGTATCATCCGCATTTTTCTTAAATACGGTCAAGATAACGAACGCGTCATCAATGGCTTAAAACGTATTTCTAAACCAGGACTTCGTGTGTATGCAAAATCAAATGAAGTACCTAAAGTATTAAATGGTCTAGGTGTTGCACTAGTTTCTACATCAAATGGTGTACTAACTGACAAAGAGGCCCGCGCTAAACAAGTCGGCGGAGAAGTCGTCGCTTACGTTTGGTAATCAGCAACAAATGAATGGAGGTGCAATTGAATGTCCCGTATTGGTAATCGTCAGATCGATGTTCCTGAAAACGTTACTGTAACAATTTCAGATGAGAACTTCGCAACTGTTAAAGGACCGAAAGGTGAACTTTCGCGTCAATTAGATAAAGAGATCATGATCAATCAGGAAGGCAATGTCATTACATTGGCTCGTCCTTCTGAATCTAAAGCTCACCGTTCAATCCACGGTACTACACGTTCTGTGCTTAACAACATGGTAGTTGGAGTATCTACAGGATTCGAGCGTACACTAGAATTAGTTGGGGTTGGATACCGTGCGTCAATGCAAGGCAAGAAGCTTGTATTGAATGTTGGGTACTCACATCCAGTTGAATTTACACCAGAAGAAGGTGTAGAAGTTGAAGTACCAGCGAACACTAAAATTATTGTTCGTGGCTACAACAAAGAACACGTAGGTGCTCTTGCTTCTAACATCCGTCAAGTACGTCCACCAGAGCCGTATAAAGGCAAAGGTATTCGTTATGAAGGCGAAGTCGTTCGTCGTAAAGAAGGTAAAACAGGTAAATAATACCGCCTGAGGTATTTGGAAGGAGTGACCACGATGATTACGAAACAAGATAAAAACGCTGTCCGTAGAAAACGTCACGCACGTGTGCGTTCGAAAATCAGCGGAACTGCAGAGCGTCCACGTCTAAACGTTTACCGTTCAAACAAACATATCTATGCACAATTGATTGACGACACAAATGGTGTAACAATCGTTAGTGCTTCTACAATGGATAATGGTGTTGAGGCTGGATCTACAGGTAACACTGAAGCTGCAGCTAAAGTCGGCGAGCTTATTGCAAAGAAAGCTGTAGAAAAAGACGTCAAAAAGGTTGTCTTTGACCGTGGCGGATATCTTTTCCATGGCCGTGTTAAAGCCCTAGCTGACGCAGCACGCGAAAATGGACTTGAATTTTAATTAAGAAGGAGGGACATATTTCATGCGTCGTAATGATCAAAACAAAAGTGAGTTTGAAGAACGCGTAGTAACGATCAACCGAGTTGCGAAAGTTGTAAAAGGTGGACGTCGTTTCCGCTTTACTGCACTTGTCGTAGTCGGTGATAAAAACGGTCGTGTCGGTTTTGGTACTGGAAAAGCACAAGAAGTTCCAGATGCAATCCGTAAAGCAATTGAAGATGCAAAGAAAAACTTAATTGTAGTACCAATGGTTAAGGGTACAACTCCACATGAAGTTATCGGCCGTTTTGGTGCAGGACAAATCCTCATCAAACCAGCTGCTCCAGGTACTGGAGTAATTGCAGGTGGACCTGTCCGTGCGGTACTTGAGCTTGCAGGTATCACTGATATTCTTTCTAAATCTCTTGGATCAAGCACTCCAATCAACATGGTACGTGCAACAATCGAAGGATTGCAGAATTTGAAACGCGCAGAAGAAGTAGCAAGATTGCGTGGTAAATCTGTAGAAGAACTTTTAGGTTAAGGGGGGAAACACAATGGCGAACAAACTTGCAATCACCCTTACGAAAAGTGTAATCGGTTCTAAGCCGACACAACGTAAAACAATTGAAGCATTAGGTCTTCGAAAGTTAAATCAAATTGCTGAGCACCAAGACAATGCTTCGATCCGTGGTATGATCACTAAAGTAAGCCACTTGGTTACAGTTAAAGAAATTTAAGTAACACTTTATAATAAGGAGGTGCCGATAAGATGAAGTTACACGAACTAAAACCAGCTGAGGGATCACGTAGAAACCGTAAACGCGTTGGTCGTGGGATCGGATCTGGAACTGGAAAAACTTCTGGTAGAGGTCATGATGGTCAAAACTCACGTTCAGGCGGCGGTGTACGTCTTGGTTTCGAAGGTGGACAAATTCCTCTTTTCCAACGACTTCCTAAGCGTGGGTTCACGAACATCAATCGTAAGGATTATGCAATCGTTAACCTTGATACGTTGAATCGTTTTGAAGAAGGCACGGAAGTAACGCCGGAATTGCTACTTGAAACAGGTGTTGTAAGTAACGCTAAATCTGGTATCAAGATTCTTGGTAATGGAACTCTTGACAAAAAGATTACCGTGAAAGCTAACAAATTCTCCGCTTCTGCAAAAGAAGCAATTGAAAAAGCAGGCGGGCAAACAGAGGTGGTATAATGTTTCAGACAATCTCTAATTTCATGCGTGTGAAAGAGATCCGGTCTAAAATAATTTTCACCCTCCTAGTGCTCATCGTATTTAGACTAGGGACATTTGTTCCGGTTCCAAACGTCGATGCAACTGCTTTACAACAATCAAATAACCAGTTTATCGGTTTTTTGAATACTTTCGGTGGAGGAGCACTTTCCAACTTTTCAATCTTCGCGATGGGGATCATGCCGTACATTACGGCTTCCATCATTGTGCAGCTCTTGCAAATGGACGTTGTGCCGAAGTTTACTGAGTGGTCTAAGCAAGGGGACGTCGGAAGACGAAAGCTTGCACAGTTCACGAGGTACTTCACGATTGTTCTTGCTTTTATCCAAGCTATCGCTATGTCCTTTGGTTTCAACCAAACATTCGGCGGTGCGCTAATTAAAGATAACAGTGTGTCTACATACGTCGTCATTGCGATTGTGTTGACTGCAGGAACAGCTTTCCTTCTATGGCTTGGTGAGCAAATTACTGCAAAAGGTGTTGGAAATGGTATTTCAATCATTATCTTTGCAGGGATTGTCGCGGGTATTCCGAATGCTGTAAACCAGTTGTATGTAACGCAAATACAAGACGCTGGAGATGCACTATTCATTCGAATTGCAACAATGGTCTTACTATTACTCGTAATCGTTGCGATTGTTGTTGGAGTTATTTATTTCCAAGAAGCATTGCGGAAAATTCCGATTCAATATGCAAAACGCGTATCAGGACGTAGTCAATCCGTTGCAAGTCAACAAACTCATTTACCTTTGAAACTGAATGCTGCGGGTGTTATTCCAGTAATCTTTGCGGTGGCTTTCTTCATCACGCCACAACAAATCGCTCCGTTTTTCGGTGAGAATAGTGTAACTAAAACAATCATACGGATTTTCGATTATACGAATCCGATTGGTATGATTTTATACGTAGCACTTATTATCGCGTTTACTTATTTCTATGCGTTCATTCAAGTGAACCCAGAGAATATGGCAGACAACTTGAAAAAGCAAGGTGCATATATTCCAGGAATTCGTCCGGGTGCAAACACTCAAAAGTACTTAACAAGTACTCTGTACAGACTAACATTTGTCGGCTCTATTTTCTTAGCAGTCGTCGCTGTTATGCCGATCTTCTTCATTAATTTGGCGAATCTACCTCAATCTGCCCAAATCGGTGGAACGAGTTTGCTCATCGTAGTCGGGGTTGCACTTGAGTCGATGAAGCAATTGGAATCACAGTTAGTGAAAAGACATTACAGAGGATTTATGAAATAAAAAGCAATAGCCTGACCTATTGTGTAACTAAATGGAGGGCAAGGACGTATGAATATCGTATTAATGGGTCTGCCGGGTGCTGGTAAAGGTACGCAAGCAGACAAAATTGTCGAGAAGTACGGAATCCCTCATATTTCTACAGGCGATATGTTCCGTGCTGCCATCAAAGATGGCACGGAACTTGGAGTTAAAGCAAAATCGTTCATGGATCAAGGCGCATTAGTTCCTGATGAAGTTACCATTGGTATCGTACGTGAACGTTTGAGCAAATCGGATTGTGACAAAGGCTTTCTTCTTGATGGATTTCCTAGAACAGTCCCTCAAGCTGAAGCATTAGATGCTTTGCTTGAAGACTTAGGTAAACAAATTGAGTATGTATTAGACATTGAAGTCGATACAGAAGAATTAGTTGCTAGATTATCAGGACGTCGTATTTGTAAAGTGTGCGGAACTTCTTACCACTTGATTTTCAATCCATCAAAGGTTGAAAATGTTTGTGATAAAGATGGTGGCGAACTTTACCAACGTGCAGATGATAATCCCGAAACTGTCATGAATCGTCTGGAAGTAAATATGAATCAGACAGCACCTTTACTCGACTTTTATGGCGAAAAAGGCGTGTTGACAAAAGTTAATGGTCAACAAGACATTACTCTCGTATTCAAAGACTTGGATGCAGTTTTACAACAAAGTACAAAGTAATCAATCCTTTTCGGGCACATCTGCATCACTTTTCGGAAAGCAATGATTGAAAACGAGCTGCAAAAGCGTAAATTGCCCGGTATTGGACAAATGAGAGTTTATAATTGATTCTTAAGTTGTTGCTACATGCATTGTGCTGCAAATCGCGGTATAATATGTAATTGGTAACAGCTGTGAACCATAAAGGATCTCACTCGCAGAAATGCGAAACAGCGAAATGTGGCAGACGTCTTTCGAACATCACTCATGCGAACTGGACATATGTTGAAGGAAGCTTTTTGAAGGCGACTGATGCCGCTCGATGGTGAAAGCCTTTATTGGATATAGAAGGGAGACAGGATTGATGGCGAAGGACGACGTAATTGAGGTAGAAGGAACTGTTCTTGAAACGTTGCCAAATGCGATGTTTAAAGTGGAGTTAGAAAACGGACATACGGTACTAGCACACGTATCGGGTAAAATTCGTATGCACTTTATTCGTATATTGCCTGGCGACAAAGTGACAATGGAACTTTCGCCTTATGATTTGACACGTGGTCGTATCACATACCGTTTTAAATAAACTTTTGCACTCCGGAATACTGAAGGAGGTTGGGTAAGATGAAAGTAAGACCATCTGTAAAACCGATCTGCGAAAAATGTAAAGTTATTCGTAGACGCGGCCGAGTAATGGTAATCTGTGAAAATCCAAAACATAAACAAAGACAAGGCTAAAACACAAGGAGGTGCACAACTTATATGGCACGTATTGCTGGTGTAGACGTTCCGCGCGATAAGCGCGTTGTCATTTCATTGACATACATTTTTGGTATTGGTAAGACAACTGCAAAAAGTATTTTGAATGCAGCTGAAATTTCTGAAGAGACTCGAGTTCGTGACTTAACAGATGCTGAACTTGATAAAATTCGTGAACAAATTGACGGCTTGAAGGTAGAAGGAGATCTACGTCGTGAGACTTCTCTAAACATCAAGCGTTTGATGGAAATCGGTAGTAACCGTGGAATCCGTCACCGTCGTGGATTGCCTGTTCGTGGTCAAAACACGAAAAACAATGCACGTACGCGTAAAGGTCCAAAACGTACAATTGCAAACAAGAAAAAATAATAGGTAAAGGAGGGCTCTTTCCAACATGGCACGTAAACAACAAACTCGTAAACGTCGTGTGAAAAAGAATATTGAAACTGGTATTGCACATATCCGTTCGACGTTCAATAATACTATCGTTACTATTACAGATAGCCACGGTAATGCACTTTCATGGTCTAGCGCTGGTGCACTTGGCTTTAGAGGTTCCCGTAAATCTACTCCATTTGCTGCACAAATGGCTGCTGAAACTGCAGCAAAAACAGCAATGGAACACGGTTTAAAATCATTGGAAGTAACAGTTAAAGGCCCTGGTGCTGGTCGTGAAGCGGCTATCCGTTCACTACAAGCTGCAGGACTTGAAGTTACAGCGATCAGAGACGTAACTCCGGTTCCGCACAATGGTTGCCGCCCGCCAAAACGTCGTCGCGTATAATCGGTTTGAATCTATTGGATTAAGAAAGACAATTTTTGTTAATACTGTTGAAATAGGTTATCTATTATCAGTGAATTCAATATGGTTAAACCACTATAGAAGACGTTTTGAGGAGGGTAAATAAATGATCGAGATTGAGAAACCAAAGATTGAAACAGTAACAATTGGTGAAGATTCACAGTTTGGTAAGTTTATTATCGAACCATTAGAGCGTGGATATGGAAATACCCTAGGGAATTCCTTACGTCGCATTCTTTTGTCTTCATTGCCAGGAGCTGCTGTGACATCAATTCAAATCGATGGAGTACTTCATGAATTCTCTACAATTGAAGGCGTCGTTGAAGACGTATCTACAGTTATTTTGAATGTGAAGAAACTTGCTCTCAAAATTTACTCAGATGATGAGAAGGTTATTGAGATCGATGTGAAGGGTGAAGGCGTCGTGACGGCTGCAGATATCACACATGATAGTGATGTCGAAGTATTAAATCCAGATCTCCCGATTGCTACTCTCGGTAAAAATGGACATTTACGTATGCGTATGTATGCTGTACGTGGACGCGGATATGTTCCTTCCGATCAAAACAAACGTGAGGATCTAGCGATTGGTGTGATTCCAATCGACTCGATTTACACTCCGGTTTCACGCGTTAATTTCCAAGTTGAAAATACTCGCGTCGGCCAAAGTACCAACTTTGATAAGTTGACACTTGATGTATGGACAGATGGCAGCATAGGTCCTAAAGAGGCTGTTTCACTAGGAGCTAAAATTCTAACTGAACACTTAAATATATTCGTTGGTATGACTGACGAAGCACAAACTGCAGAAATCATGGTAGAAAAAGAAGAAGACCAAAAAGAAAAGGTTTTAGAGATGACGATTGAAGAACTTGACCTTTCTGTCCGATCTTATAACTGCTTGAAGCGTGCAGGCATCAATACTGTTCTAGAACTTGCTAACAAGTCCGAAGACGAAATGATGAAAGTGCGAAACTTGGGCCGTAAATCACTTGAAGAAGTGAAGGCTAAATTAGACGAGCTAAACCTTGAGTTACGCTCTGAAGAATAACTGACATATACTTGAAGGAGGGTAACTTCAAATGGGATACAGAAAACTTGGACGCACAAGTTCACAACGTAAAGCAATGCTACGCGACCTAACTACAGATTTAATCGTTCATGAGAGCATCCAGACAACTGAAGCACGTGCGAAAGAATTGCGTTCTGTAGTTGAAAAGATGATCACTCTTGGTAAACGTGGAGATCTTCATGCACGTCGTCAAGCTGCTGAATATATGCGTCGTGAATTGGTAACTGTTGAAAATGAAGAGGGCGAAGAAGCAACTGTGTATGCACTTCAAAAACTTTTTGATACAGTGGCACCACGTTACGCAGATCGCCAAGGCGGTTATACACGTATAATGAAAATGGGTCCTCGCCGCGGCGACGGAGCACCAGTAGTAATTATCGAATTAGTGTAATTCCGTAAACTTAGAGGGTGTGTCTGTCAAGCACAGCCACACCCTTTTATTTCATTTATAAGATTTATACGACTGAAAAGCTGAGTGTTATGATCCGCGAGCAATCGACTGGTCTAGCTCTACGTACCTCATCTGAGATGTCGGCATGAGCACCCGGCATTTACGTTTTCAAAAGGCGCATTCCTTAGATGAGGTACGCGCTTTTTTTTTATACATAAGAATTGTTGCTTACTGATCACTACATAGAATATCCAAAAGGAGGAGCCTGAATGAAGGAAATTGCATCGATGCATCATGTAAAGTTTTCATATGATACAGAAGAGGAAGAGGCTTCACATGTCCCGAAGAAAGCACTAGATGATGTGTCCTTTACTCTATATGAAGGTGAGTGGCTAGCAGTTGTAGGTCACAATGGATCAGGAAAGTCGACACTTGCGAAGCTGTTAATCGGTTTGTTGTTTCCTTCGTCTGGCGAAGTTAACCTCTTTTTGGAAAATTTGAACGAAGGAAACTTATGGCAGGCGCGCTCACGTATGGGCATTGTTTTTCAGAATCCGGACAACCAATTCGTAGGTTCTACAGTTCAGGATGATGTGGCATTTGCATTAGAGAATAATGGAGTCTCTCACGACATCATGGTAAAGCGTGTACATGAAGCGCTAGATCAAGTGAAAATGGTGGATTATATCAACCATGAGCCACACCATTTATCTGGCGGGCAGAAGCAGCGAGTAGCAATCGCTGGGGCACTAGCACTACAACCGGATTTGTTAATCTTGGATGAAGCAACGTCTATGCTCGATCCACAGGGTCGAGAAGAAGTAATTGAGATTGTAAAAAAACTGCGTGCTGAAATTGGTTTGACAGTTGTCTCGATTACGCATGATTTGGAAGAAGTCTTACTAGCAGATCGGATCCTCGTCATGAATGAAGGGAAAGTTCTACTGACAGGAACACCGCAAGAGATATTCGGAAAAGGCACAGAGCTTGAAACCATTGGACTGGATTTACCGTTTGCGTTACGGGTTTCAGAGTTACTAAGAGAATTAGGTTTCGAGATTCAGGGCAACCATATGACAGAAGAAGAGTTGGTGAATGAATTGTGGACATTTCACTTAAGCAAGTAGGTTATTTATACGCGAAAGATTCACCGTTTGAAAAGCGGGCATTGCAGGACGTGACTGCCACTATTCCTTCAGGCTCTTATACGTCAATCATCGGTCACACGGGGTCAGGTAAATCGACACTGTTACTTCATTTGAATGGTCTGTTGAAACCATCTGAAGGTGTAGTAAAGATTGGTGAGACAATAATTACAGCACAGACGAAAGGTAAGCAGATGAAGGAAGTGCGACAGAAGGTTGGTATCGTTTTTCAATTCCCAGAGCATCAGTTGTTTGAAGAGACGGTGGAAAAAGATATAATGTTTGGACCTCTTAATTTCGGAGTCCCCAAAGAAGTAGCACGTGCTCGAGCCCATGAATTGGTGAAATTGCTCGGTCTGCCTGAAGATGTCCTTCAAAAGTCGCCGTTTGAGCTGTCAGGCGGTCAAATGCGGCGTGTGGCGATAGCTGGAGTACTAGCGTTCAAGCCGTCTGTGTTAGTGCTGGACGAGCCAACAGCAGGTCTAGATCCTAGGGGACGTAAGGAAATCATGGAACTGTTTAATCAACTTCATGAACAGGAAAACCTGACGACTATTTTAGTGACGCATAGTATGGAAGATGCGGCTCGTTATAGTGATCGGATTGTTGTTATGCACGAAGGAACATCAGTAATGGAAGGCACGCCTGAGGAAATTTTCAGTCAAGAAGAACGATTACACTCTTATAGGCTTAGTGTGCCGCGATCGGTTCGTTTCCAACGTAGAATGGAAAACTTAATTGGTCAGCGATTTAGTCGGCTTGCCTTAACAGAAGAAATACTAGCGCAAGAGTTATCCACAACCCTTGCTGGAAAAGGAGAGCGGCCATGCTAGAAAAAATGATTATCGGCCGTTTTATTCCTGGAAATTCTATAGTCCATAGGATGGATCCCCGTTCTAAGTTATTATTTGTATTTTTATTTGTTGTTGCCGTTTTTTTGGCAAATAATGTCGCATCTTATGCCGTGTTACTAGCCTTTACAGTATTCGTTATCGCACTTGCTAGAATTAGACCTTACTTTTTAGTGAATGGTTTGAAACCAGTCATATTTTTGATTGTCTTTACGCTGTTATTGCATATATTCTTTACGCGTGAAGGTCCGATCATATTTGAATGGAAGTTTATCAAAATCTATGAAGAAGGATTGCGAATGGGTATTTTCATTTCTATTCGTTTCCTAGTGCTCGTGTTAGTCACGACAGTGTTAACGCTGACAACTTCTCCGATATCGATTACCGATGGACTAGAGACGTTGCTTAATCCGTTCAAGAAGTTAAAATTGCCCGTTCATGAACTAGCGTTAATGATGTCGATTTCATTGCGTTTTATTCCAACATTGATGGATGAAACGGATAAAATTTTGAAGGCTCAATTGGCGAGAGGTTCTGACCTAAGTACTGGCTCGATTAAAGAACGGATCCAAGCAGTTATTCCATTGCTCGTCCCCTTATTCGTCAGTGCATTCAAACGAGCCGAGGATTTGGCTGTCGCTATGGAAGTGCGAGGCTATCGCGGTGGTGAGGGAAGGACAAGGTTCCGCCAGTTATCCTGGCAAATGAAAGATACAGCTGTACTGATTACATTTGTGTTATTAGTTGTCGTGCTTGTTTGGGTAAGGAAGTGAATAAAATGAAACGAATGAAAGCAATCGTATGCTATGATGGGACGAATTTTGCAGGCTATCAATCGCAACCGGGGATGCGCACGGTTCAGTCTGAAATCGATAAAGTATTAGTTAAATTGCATAAGGATCCTTCTATTCACTCTGTAGCGAGCGGCCGTACGGATTCCGGTGTTCATGCATTAGGACAAGTCATTCATTTTGATACACCGCTAGATTTGGCTGATCGATGGGTGACTGCGCTGAATGTATTATTGCCGAAAGATGTTCGCATAACGAAAGTGGAGGTCGTGTCTGACGATTTTCATGCGCGATATGGAGCAAAAGGGAAGACGTATAGATATAAATGGTCCTACAGTGAAGTACAAAGCCCTTTTGAGCGAAATTTTTCGGTTCATTTAGGTAGATGGAATCCGGATATTGATCGTATGAATGCAGGAGCCGTACACTTAATCGGGACGCATGATTTTACAAGTTTTTGCTCAGCGAAAACTGCAACGAACAATAAAGTTCGGACAATTCGTAAGTTAACACTTGAACGACAGCAGGATGAATTAATATTAGAAATAGAAGGCGATGGCTTTCTTTACAATATGGTACGTACGATTGCAGGTGTTTTATTGGCGGTAGGGATTGGCTGGGATGAGCCGGAAGACGTCTACAAGATACTTCAGGCAAAAGATCGTCAAAAGGCCGGCAAGACAGCGCCGGCACATGGTTTGTACCTAGTGGAAGTCACGTATTGAAGGCATGGCAACTAATCCTGGTGTTTTCATAAAAACGCTTGACTTTATTGAAAATAAAGGTTAACATGATAAATGGTATTTCAATAACCCCACAATGAGCCCCGGAAGTTTATTTGTGTTTAGGGATAGAGAAAACAATGGAACAGATTGATACTTTTAGGAGGATTACAATATGCGCACAACATTCATGGCTAAAGGTCACGAAGTAGAACGTAAATGGCTAGTTGTCGACGCTGAAGGACAAACGCTTGGACGTCTTGCTTCAGAAGTTGCAACACTATTACGCGGTAAACATAAACCAACGTTTACACCACATGTTGATACAGGTGACCACGTCATCATTATCAATGCAGAAAAAATTCAATTGACTGGTAACAAGTTGAAAGACAAGCTTTACCACCGTCACTCTGGGTACACAGGTAGCATTAAAACTCGTACTGCTCTTGAGATGCGTACTAACTACCCGGTTAAAATGCTTGAACTTGCGATCAAAGGAATGCTTCCAAACGGTCCTCTAGGTCGTCAAACAATCAAGAAATTACACGTTTATGCTGGTCCAGAACATCAGCACGCAGCACAAAAACCAGAAGCATTTGAGCTTCGCGGATAATTAAGAGGAGGAAACACACTTGGCACAAGTACAATATATCGGCACTGGCCGTCGTAAAAGTTCAGTAGCTCGTGTACGTCTAGTTCCTGGCGAAGGCAAAATTGTCGTCAACAACCGTGACGTAGAAGACTACGTACCATTCGAAACACTTCGTGAAATCATCAAACAACCACTAGTTGCAACGGAAACACTTGGAAGCTACGATATCCATGTTAACGTAAACGGTGGAGGTTACACAGGTCAAGCAGGAGCAATCCGTCACGGCGTAGCTCGTGCGTTGCTAACTGTAGATCCAGATTTCCGTCCAGTATTGAAATCAGCTGGCCTTCTAACACGTGACCCACGTATGAAAGAACGTAAGAAGCCAGGTCTTCGCGGCGCTCGTCGTGCACCTCAGTTCTCAAAGCGTTAATATTGGTTTCATACCAAACTTTACAGCCCCTTTCCGAGTTTATCGGAAAGGGGTTTTTTAGATTCTCAAACAACTCGCACAGACTATAGAGGAATAGAAATCGCAATTATCCATAGCGGAGCAAATAATCTTTCTTAAGGGTTCCGAAAATAAACCTGGTGTATATTTGTAGATTCAAAGATTGTATGTTATATTTATGAAAATTAAATAACTTAATTTAAATAAGTGCTCACATTGTGAGGTAAAAGGGAAACTAGTGAAAATCTAGTACAGCCCCCGCTACTGTAAAAGCTGATGAAATTACAAAACCACTGAGAAATCGGGAAGGTGTAAGAGTAAAATGAAGCTTGAGTCAGGAAACCTGCTTATTTAAACGACACATACTTTTCGGAGGGAGAAGTATAGGCGGGACAATTTTATTAATTGTCCTATGTTTCAGTATGATTTCTATATACTTTCACATGCCTACACTTCCTTGAAAAGGAGTGTAGGCATTTTTTATTTGGAGGGAAACCATGAAAAAGGGAAAAATTTTTGTTGTTGGATTCGGTCCCGGAGCTACTGAACATATTACAGGACGAGCGTTAACGGCACTGCAAGAAAGTGATTATATTATTGGTTATAAAACTTACGTAGAGCTGATTAAGCATTTAGTGACAGCGAAGTCCATTGTTAGCACAGGCATGACAGAAGAAGTATCGCGTGCAATAGATGCTGTTAAGAAAGCGGAGGCGGGCGGTATTGTCTCAGTTATTTCCAGTGGTGATTCAGGTGCGTATGGTATGGCAGGATTAGTGTATGAAGTGCTTGTTGAAAAGGGTTGGACTGAAGCAGAAGGAATTGAAGTAGAAATTGTTCCAGGTATATCAGCAATTAATTCATGCGCGAGCTTACTGGGCGCACCTGTCATGCATGATTCTTGTACGATCAGTTTAAGTGACCATCTAACACCATGGACGGTTATCGAAAAACGAATTGAAGCAGCTGGGATGGCGGATTTTGTAATTGCTTTATACAATCCGAAAAGTGGACGCAGAACACGTCAAATTGTAGAAGCACAAAATATTTTACTAAAATATCGTTCCCCTGACACACCTGTAGGGCTAGTGAAAAGTGCGTATCGTGAAAATCAACACATTGTCCTGACAACATTATCTGAAATGCTTGAGCATGATATCGGAATGTTGACAACTGTCATTATCGGTAACTCTTCCACTTTCTTTTATGAAGATAAAATTATTACGCCAAGGGGCTATCAACGAAAATATACATTAGGGGAAGGTAAACAAAGATTAAGACCGCATCAGCGCTTAAAAAAGGAAGCGGAACCATGGGCGCTTGATCAAGAAACTGGAGAAGCGCAATCAGGTTATGAGGAAATCATTAGAAAGACACCTGAGCAGGCTCCAATACAACAGAAAGAACAAGAGCAAAAGGTTCAGACAATGGACATGGCTTTAAAGGCCTTATCACTGGTGTCAAAAGAAGAAGTGCCAAATCCATTTTTGGTAAGACAGCCTATCGAGAATATATTTGAATTTTCAGTTTCACCTGGTGTTGCTAATAAAATGATCACAGCAGAGCAAATGCGTGTAATGGCTGAAGTCGTTGGTGAGAAGGGTACCTTGGAATATACTCCGGATCATCGTTTTTTAGTAAAGGTTACAACAGATAATCCTGAAGCGATTGTTGAAAAGCTTGAAGAAAATCATTTAACAGTCATGCCGGCAGGGGAAGTCTTAAAAGTCAAAGCATGTGATTTTTGTTACGGAGAAAAGGCAGATTCTATCCCATATGCAGAAGAAATCGCAGCAAAGTTTGAAGGGATGAAGCTTCCGAAGCAATTGCATGTTGGGTTCAATGGTTGCGGAATGGCGTGTTATCGCCCTGTGTTTGATGATATTGGGATTGTGTACCGGAAGAAAAAATTTGATTTATTTATTGGTGCGAAGCCAGTTGGTCGTACTGCCCATGCCGCTCAACCTATAGCAGAGGGAATTGAGCCAGAAGATTTAATCCCACTAGTAACCAAAATTATAGAAGAATACGAACAAAATGCACATCCTAACGAACGTTTCTTTAAGTATTTTAAACGTGTCAAAAAAGTTTTGAACTATGACTATTACGACATGAGCTGCAAGATTGAAGTAGAGCCAGCACCTTGTGGAGATTAGGAGGAAACTATGATTTTATTTTTAGCAGGTACTAGCGATGCTAGAGCTTTAGCCATTCGTTTGCAGAGTCTCGGCTACCCTCTAATAGCCACAGTAGTCACCGAATCTGCGGCAGAAAGTTTAAAAGAGAACGCTATCTCGTATCAGGTGGGTCGGTTAACAGTGGATGACATGGTAGCGCTGATCAAGAAGTATGAGATGACTTGTGTAGTGGATGCTAGTCATCCCTATGCGGAAGAAGCTTCGAAAACTGCTATGACAGCAGCAAAGGCATGCGGTATTCCATATATTCGCTATGAACGTCCGAAAGAAGAATTTGTTTCTCCGCTGATTACAGAGGTTGACAGTTATGAAGACGCTGCTAAGCTAGCTCAAACGCATAAAGGGACGATTATGTTAACAACGGGCAGTAAGACGTTGGAAGTGTTTACAAACTACTTATTGCGCGATGAAATTAGATTGATTTGCAGAATGCTCCCAAACGTAGGGAATATGGAAAAATGCGACAGATTAGGGATTAAACAAAAGGATATTGTCGCAATACAAGGACCGTTTTCTGAATCACTCAATAAGTCTTTGTGCGAGCAATATGATGTGACGTTAATGATTACTAAGGAAAGCGGCAAAGTAGGTTCTGTTGATGAGAAAATAACAGCCGCCTTAGAACTAGAGATACCCGTTATTTTGATTAAACGACCAAAGCTTCAATATGAAAATTTTTGTACGTCTTTTGAAAAAGTTACACAACTATTAGGAGGTTTTACTTTTGAAAAATCCAAACATGAACTTTAATACGAAATTCACACCGCTAACTGTAGATCCAGATAAAATTTATGATCACAGTTTCTCAATCATCAAAGAAGAGATGGGGGAACATCCATTTACAGACGAGCAGTGGATGGTAGTTCGCCGCGTGATTCATGCTTCAGCAGATTTTGAGTTAGGACGCAGCATGATTTTCACACCTGATGCACTCGAAGCAGGAATCCAATCGATTTTAGCAGGCCGTCACGTCGTGGTGGATGTACAAATGATAGAAAGTGGCTCAGGCCGCAAACGATTCCAGAAGCATAACAGCGACTTACATTGTTACATTGCGGATGAGGATGTCGCAAAAGAAGCGAAAGCCCAAGGTACAACACGTGCGATTATTTCGATGCAAAAAGCAACACGTTTGCACGAAGGTGGAATTTACGCCATCGGTAATGCGCCAACTGCATTGTTAGAGTTAATTCGTTTAATTAAAGAGGGTATCGCCAAACCGGATTTAATTATTGGAATGCCGGTCGGCTTTGTTTCGGCAGCGGAATCAAAAGAGGAACTGGCAGTACTTGAGGGTATTCCATTTATCACTAATGTGGGGAGAAAGGGTGGCAGTACAGTGACAGTAGCCGCACTGAATGCCATTTCGATTATGGCAGATGAGCGCGCAAAGCAAACAAACTAAAAAAGATCCTTCAAAAATGCGTCATGGCTACACTACAGGATCTTGTGCAACTGCGATGACGAAAGCAGCGTTGCAAGGATTGGTGACGGGGATAGTACCGGAAGAAGTCACTATCTATTTACCGGTCGGCAAATACGCCACATTCAAAGTATCAGCATTTGAAATAGTCGATGGCGGCGTAATGTGTGAAACCATCAAAGATGCGGGCGATGATCCTGATGCTACACACAAAGCCCGAATTCAAAGTACCGTTTACTATTCAAAAGAAGAAGGCATCCATTTGGACGGAGGGGTTGGTGTAGGACGGGTGACAAAACCGGGTCTACCCGTCCCCGTCGGTCAGGCGGCCATTAACCCGGTGCCGCGCAAAATGATACTTGGGGTTGTACAGGAAGGATTCGAGTACTACCAATTAAAACGCGGAATCGATGTAGTGATTTCCGTGCCTGACGGAGAAGAAATTGCCAAGAAAACACTAAATGGACGTCTGGGCATTATTGGAGGAATTTCAATACTAGGAACCCGCGGAACAGTTGTGCCATTTTCGAGTTCTGCCTTCATGGCAAGTATTGCACAAGCAATTAGTGTCGCAAAAGAAGCAGGCTGTGATCATGTGGTGATCACGACAGGCGGCCGCAGTGAAAAGTTTGCGTTTAAACAATATCCACATTTACCGGAAGAAGCCTTCATAGAAATGGGCGATTTTATTGGTTTTACGCTAAAGAATATTGCGCGCAAGAAAATCCCTAAAGTGTCCCTTGTAGGAATGATGGGGAAGTTTTCAAAACTGGCACAGGGCGTAATGATGGTTCACTCGAAAAGTGCACCGATCAACTTCGGTTTTTTGGCGGAAATGGCAAATAGAGTAGGTGTCGATGAAAAGACACAGCAAGAAATTCTGCAGGCCAACACTGCATCACAAGTCGGTGAAATACTCCAAGGAAATGATGCATTCTTTGAAGCACTTAGTAAAAATTGCTGCTATTACGCACTGAATCACATGAATGCGGAAATTGAAGTATCGACATCATTGTATGCCATGAATGGAGACTGTTTAGGAAAGGCTGAGAACATTGACAAATTGGATGAAAATGATTGGTATAGGGGATAATGGCACGTCAGGATTGCTTCCTCAATATATAGAGTGGATCAATGAATGTGATGTGCTTGTAGGTGGAGAACGCCATCTTCAATTTTTCCCTTCCTTTGAAAAAGAGAAGAAAGTAATAAAGGGCGGTTTATCAGCATTAACAGCAGAATTACAGGAAGAAACACGTAATGTCGTTATATTAGTGTCCGGCGATCCGTTGTTTTATGGACTGGGAGGCGTACTTGCAAAAAAACTTCCCCTGGAGATCTATCCGTATACCAGCTCGGTTCAGCTGGCTTTTTCAAAAATGCAGGAAAGTTGGCAAGATGCGTTCATTGTCAGTTTACATGGTCGTTCTATAAAAGGTTTTGCACAGAAAATCGACGGGCGTAAAAAAATAGCTGTATTAACCGATGAAACGAACTCACCGCAAGCCATTGCGACATATTTAAAACGCTTTAACATGACAGAGTATGATGCCTTCGTTGCTGAAAATTTAGAAGGTGAAAACGAGCGCTGCCGCATGCTCTCATTGGACGAAATGGAACAAACTTCATTTTCCCCTTTGAATGTAGTGATATTAAAGCAACGCCATATCGTAGAACGTGCTTCTCTTGGTATTCCAGATGATGCATTCCTACAGCGAAAACCAGATAAAGGTTTAATTACGAAAAGAGAAATTCGAACACTTTGTCTACAAGAGCTGAAACTTAAAGAAAACAGTATTGTTTGGGACATTGGAACTTGCACAGGATCTGTTGCGATTGAAGCAGCAAAAGTGGCTAGAGAGGGAGCAGTCTATGCCATTGAAAAAAACGAGGCTGACCTCGAAAATTGCTTAGAGAATCAGTTGAATCATCGTACAGACTTTGTTGCGGTGCTAGGTAAAGCGCCGGACCGCCTTGAAGAATTCCCAGATCCCCAAGCAATTTTTATTGGTGGTAATGGAGGGAATATGGAGTTGCTATTGCAAACCTGTGTTTCACGTTTACAGCCGAACGGTCGACTTGTCATGAATATCGCAACGATAGAAAATCTAGCTGAAGCGATGAGCAATTTAAAAGCATTAGGCTGTGAAGTATCCATATTGCAGGCACAACTTTCAAAGAGTAAACCGATTTTACATTTAACGCGTTTTGAACCGTTAAATCCCATCTACATAGTAACAGCACAGAAAGGACAAGAATAATGACAATAGGAAAATTATACGGATTAGGCGTTGGACCAGGAGATCCTGAGTTAATTACTGTAAAAGCATTTCGTAAATTACAAGAATGCCCAGTCATTGCATATCCCAAAAAATTAAGGGGCAGTAAATCTTATGCCCATCGTATTGTGGATGTATATATTCAACCAGCTGAAAAAGAGATGCTCGGTATAGTGTTCCCCATGACCAAAGACGAAGAGGTATTGCGTGTCGCATGGGAAAAAGCAGCAGAAGAGATTTATACCTACTTAGCGGAAGGAAAAGATGTAGCGTTTGTGACCGAAGGAGACCCGATGCTGTTTAGTACATTTATTCATCTTTTGCGCTTAATGAAAACAAAGCATCCAGAGGTGCCAATTGAAACGGTGGCGGGTATTTCGTCATTTAATGGTTCTGCAAATCGTTTAGGTATACCGTTAGCCGAAGGTGATGAACATGTGGCGATGATTCCGGCTACAGATAATATGGAAGAGATGCGTCAAGTAATCGAAAGTCACGATGCTATCGTCTTTATTAAGGTAGCCAAAGTTATGGATGAGTTGTTGGATTTATTGGAAGAAATGAACTTACTGGAAAAAACGCATGTAGTGACAAAAGTTACATCTGACGAAGAAGTCATTTGGAATACGGATGAACTTAGAGACGCGGATTTAAATTACTTGTCATGTATGGTGGTGCGCAAATGATGAAGAAGATTTGGATTATCGGTGCAGGCCCAGGAGATCCCGACTTAATAACGGTAAAAGGTTTAAAGCTATTACAACGAGCGGATGTTGTCATGTATACCGATTCACTCGTAAGCGAAAAGTTGGTGGAGGAAGCAAAGGAATCGGCAGAAGTTATCCGTACGGCAGGGATGCATCTGCAAGAAATGGTAGATTGTATTGTCGAACGGGTCAATGCCGGAAAAATGGTTGTACGATTACATACAGGGGACCCAGCGATGTATGGCGCAACAATGGAACAAGTGGCATTACTGAAGCAGCATGATATTGGTTATGAAGTGGTGCCGGGTGTGAGTTCTGTTTTTGCAGCTGCAGCGGCAGTTGGTGCAGAGCTGACGGTCCCTGATTTAACACAAACACTTATTTTAACTAGAGCTGAGGGGCGTACTCCAGTACCGGAGCGCGAAAAGTTACAGAAACTTGCAAGTCATCATTGTACGATTGCTATGTTTTTAAGTGCGACATTGACAAAGAAAATTGTGAAAGAATTGCAAGCGGCGGGCTGGGCAGATGATACGCCAGTAGCTGTCGTGCAGCGTGCTACATGGCCGGATGAAAAAATTGTTCAGACAACATTAATTGAATTGGATGAAGCGATGCGTGTCAATGGTATTCGTAAGCATGCGATGATATTGGCGGGATGGGCATTAGATCCAAATATTCATGAAAAAGAGTATCGTTCTAAGCTTTACGATAAAACATTTACCCATGGTTTCCGAAAAGGTGCGAAGGCGGATGATTAATTTACGTGAAGGTGAAATCCCTACCATCGAAAAACGCAAACCTTATGCTCTCGTCGCCATTACGAAACACGGAGTTGCCAATGCAAGAAGCTATACGGAAAAATTTCCATATGCGGACCTTTACTATATGAAGAAATTCGCTAAAGGTGATGAAGAAGCACGCCAAATCCAATTGTTTGACGGCACGGTACGATTATTATTGCCTGCTTTGTTCCAGCAATACAAAGGAGTTATTTGTGTCATTTCGCTGGGTGCTGTCGTTCGTATGATAGCTCCGATTATGGTTAATAAAATGACGGACCCCGCCGTATTGGTTGTCGATGATCTAGGTCAATACGTCATAAGCGTATTATCAGGGCATATTGGTGGTGCTAATGCACTGACTTATGAATTTGCAAACGCAATCGGCGCTGTCCCTGTAGTTACGACTGCATCTGATGTGCAAAAAACAATTCCTGTCGATTTATTCGGTGCGCAATTTGGCTGGATGTGGGATAGCGAAGAAAAACTACTGCCAGTCAGTGCATCGGTTGTTAATGAAGAGCATGTCGCAATCGTGCAGGAAACAGGTGAGAAAAATTGGTGGATGCATGATCGTCCAATGCCAACCAACTTGAAAATTTATCCATCGACGACAGAAGCAATTCAGGCAAAGCCGCAAGCAACCTTGCTTATAACAGATCGATTAATTGATGCACATGAGGAAGTGTTGTTGGAAAAAGGAGTGATCTACCGTCCGAAATCGATTGTGCTCGGCATTGGCTGTAATCGCGGAACTGCGCTAGAGGAAATTGAGCAAGTCATAGACGAAACATTAACAGAATTGCGTTTGAGTAAAAAAAGTGTTAAAGCAGTAGCAACTATAGATTTGAAGAAAGACGAGATAGGCCTACTTGAATTAACTGCCAAGCATAATTGGCCATTTATTACGTATACGCCTGAACAGCTTAATGAAATGCCGCTTCTTAACCCATCTGAAACAGTGTTTAAATATACAGGCGCATACGGTGTAAGCGAGCCGGCAGCATTGCGTTATGCGAATGCAAAAGAATTAGTATTAGAGAAAAAGAAAAGTGGCAATGTGACGGTATCCATTGCACGCGTCAATTTTGAGGAGAGAGGATAATGAATCGATTTGTGCTAGCCGGTACAGGAAGTGGTGTTGGGAAAACAACGTTCACGATTGGGATTATGCGAGCACTTATGAAGCGTGGTTTAACAGTACAAGGCTTCAAATGCGGTCCAGATTATATCGATCCGACTTATCATACAGCTGTTACAAAACGCCCTTCTCGAAACATTGATAGTTATATGATGGCTCATGATATCATTCGTGCCATTGTCGCAAGAGCTAGTCAAGATACAGACGTAGCTATTATTGAAGGCGTGATGGGCTTTTACGACGGCAAATCCCCCTTATCAAATGAAGGATCAGCCGCTCATATTAGTGAGATTACAAAAAGTCCTGTCATTTTAATTGTCAATGCAGCAAGTATGGCGAGAAGTGTAGCAGCAATCGTTAAAGGATTCCAGTTGCTGGATGAAAGCTCCAATATTGTCGGCGTTATCGCGAACCAATTGGGGAGTAAAAACCATTTCAATATAGTCAAAACAGCAATCGAAGAAGAGTGCGGAATTCCTGTTATCGGTTATTTGCTGAAGGATGCTGTTCCTACGATGCCGAGCCGTCATTTAGGTTTAGTTCCGGCCATCGAGCGTGGTGACCTGAATTCATATTTTGATAGCTTGGCGACGGTCATTGAAGAAACTGTGAATATTGATCAGCTAATAGAAATTACAAAAGCGCAACCGATAGAAGTATCCTCATCAATTTTTGATGCTCAACCAGATAGGCCAGTAGCTCATATCGCAGTAGCTAAGGATGCGGCGTTTAACTTCTATTACGAGGAGAATTTAGAATTATTGCGTGCACATGGCGCGATCCTGCATTTCTTCTCTCCGTTACAAAATGAAGAAGTTCCGAAAGAAGCGCAGGGATTGTACATCGGGGGCGGCTTCCCGGAAGAGTTTGCTGAACAATTAGCAATAAACGAGAAAGCAAAGGAGTCTATAAGAAACGCAATCAATCGTGGATTACCGACATTAGCCGAATGTGGCGGTTTTATGTACTTAACAGAAGAAATAATAGATCGTCAGGAACGAGTGTTTCCAATGCTCGGAGTGATCCCAGGACGTGTGCTTATGCAAGATAAGCGAGCGGCACTTGGTTACAGGGAAATTACAGGCGTTGCAGGCAATTTCTTAATTAATGAGGTGACACAGGCAAAAGGGCATGAGTTTCATTATTCAAAATACGTGGGAGAGCATACTAGCCCTGCTTATTTTAGTAAAGGTCGTTTTCGTGAACAGCAAGAAGGTTATTTACATAACAATCTTGTAGCGGGTTTTACACAATTTCATTTTGCTTCAAATTCAAAGCTCGTGGAGAATTGGTTGAAAGCATGTTTGGAGGGAGAGTAATGGATTATTTTCCACTGTTAATGAATGTGGATTATAAAAAGGTTGTCATTGTTGGGGGTGGCCATGTAGCGCGTCAAAAAATTGAAGCCTTACTACCAACAAAAGCACTAATAATTGTAGTTAGCCCATCGGTGACTGAGGCCGTACATCAGTATGTTAGTGAAGGGCTTGTGACATGGCAAGAAAAAGCATTTGAAGCAGCCGATTTAGATGATGCTACATTGGTTTTTGCTGTTACAAATGATGAAGAAGTGAACAATGCAGTGGAAGAAGCAACTCAGCATTGGCAATTACTCAGCCGTGCGGATGCAAAAGGACGGGTTGATTTTATCAATCCGGCAGTCGTTCGCCGCGGAGAATTCGTTGTGACTGTCTCAACATCTGGGGCTAGTCCAGGTTTAACACGTAAAGTAAAGACGGATTTAGCGGGGCAATTTGGAGACTATTATGCGTCTTATGTGTCTTTCTTAAGGGAAGCTCGTCAGCAAGTGTTACAAGTGTTTACCGGAGACGCGAAAAAACAAGTTCTTGCGGAACTGCTGGATCCGAGACTTTTGCAGTGGATGGAGCAAGGCGAAAACCAAAAGTGTGAAGAGTGGTTACAACAACGGATAGGAGAACAACAGTGAGCGGATCTGTATATATTGTAGGGGCTGGTCCTGGTGACCCGAAACTATTGACAATTAGAGGATTAGAATGCATTCAGCAAGCAGACGTGATTTTATATGATCGTCTAGTGAATGTTGAATTATTACAACATGCGAAAGCAGATGCTAAGTTGATTTATTGTGGTAAAGAGCCAGGAAAACATGGAATGATTCAAGATGAAATCCACCGTGTGTTAGTTGAGCAAGCAAGTCTTGGTAAGCAAGTGCTGCGCTTAAAAGGTGGAGATCCGTTTGTCTTTGGACGCGGTGCTGAAGAGGCAGCGGTTTTACGGCAAGCACGTATACCATATGAAATTGTTCCAGGGATAACAGCAGGAATTGCTGCGCCAGCTTATGCAGGGATTCCAGTTACACATCGTGATCATGGCGCAAGTTTTGCAATTGTTCCAGGCCAAGGTCGTGCAGAAAAAGGAAAAGATTTTTTAAATTGGGCAGCACTTGCACAAATTGATACTGTAGCATTTTATATGAGTGTTGGTAACATCGAACATATTACGAAAAGTTTAATAGAAAACGGTAAAAAAGATACAACTCCTGTTGCGGTTATCGAATGGGGAACAACTGAAAATCAACGTACGATTACAGGTAATCTGGCAACAATTACACGAGAAATTCTAACACATCACATCTCGAATCCTTCAATGATATTAGTAGGTGATGTAGTAGGTGTACGTGAAGAAATTTCTTGGTTTGAAGAAAAGGAGCTAAAACAATGTTAGAAGCATTAAAAAAACGTCGTGCGATTCGACAATTTGAAACGCGTGAAGTGGAACGAGAAAAAATTGAGACGCTATTGGAAGCAGCAACCTATGCACCAAACGACCGTATGCGAGAGCCTTGGCATTTCTATATTTTACAAGGTGATAGCTTGATGCAGTATGAACAAGTGGCACTTGATTATTTACAAAAACGCTTTCCGACAAAGCCACATTTAGTGGAAGGTTCAATGGAAGCGATCACACAAACCCCGCTAATTATCGTGGTAACTTCGGCCATCGTGGATGGAGATGAGGGTGCGACGAAGGATAATACCTTTGCGGTGAGCGGTGCCATTATGTCAATGTGGTTAATGGCAGAACAGCTAGGTTTAGGCATGGTATGGCGTACACGTGGTGTAGGTTTAGTGCATGAAACAGCATTGCATACATTTATCGGTGCATCGGATAAAGAACAATTAATAGGAACGCTATGTATCGGGTACCCGGCAGAAGAAATAACTTCTACAAAAAAACGTACACCATTTACCGAAAAAACAACCTGGCTATAAGGGGGAATTGAGCATGGCAAGACAAGGAATGTTGCTAGTGTATACAGGTGAAGGCAAAGGAAAAACTACCGCTTCACTTGGTGTTACTTTACGTGCCATTGGTCGCGGCATGAAGGTGAAATACTTTCAATTTATTAAATCACCCGAACGTACATATGGTGAGCAAATTGCTTTGCGGAAACTTGGTGTTGAAACCGTGCAATTAGGTATCGGATTCACATGGACGAAAACACCAGAAGAACATCGGGAAGCGCTCGCAAAAGCATGGCAAACGGTAAAAGAAGAGCTACAAGATGAAACGACAGATGTTTTAGTGCTGGATGAGCTGAATAATGCGTTATCCATCACACGCTTTCCAGTCGATGATGTATTGCCGTTAGCAGAAGTTTTAGAGGCAATCGTAAACCGTCCAAAATCCATGCACTTAGTCATCACAGGACGCTCTGCGCATCCATCCATTCTCTCATTAGCCGATTTAGTATCAACGATTGACGCAACAAAACATTATTATGCTGAGCAAGATGTCCAAGCAATGAAGGGCCTTGAATTTTAATGAAAGCAATTATGATTCAAGGAACTGCATCGGATGTTGGAAAAAGTGTTTTGTGCACTGCACTCTGCCGTATTTTAGTTAATGATGGGTACCAGGTTGCACCATTTAAATCGCAAAATATGGCGCTGAATTCCTACATTACCAAAGATGGAGGGGAAATTGGGCGGGCTCAGGGTGTCCAAGCAGAGGCTGCAAAAATAGACGCCACAACCGATATGAATCCAATTTTACTGAAACCGACAGGGAATATGGTTTCAGAAGTAATTTTACATGGCAAGCGATTTGCTGATATGGATGCGGTTTCGTATCGCGAAAATTTCGTTGAGCAAGTAATGCCGGAAGTGCGAAAGTCGCTACGACGTTTAGAGGCACAATATGATGTACTAGTATTGGAAGGTGCAGGAAGCCCTGCTGAAATCAATTTAAAAAACCGAGATATCGCCAATATGCGTATGGCCCATGAAACAGATGCAGCCGTTATTTTAGTAGCCGATATTGAACGTGGCGGAGTTTTTGCATCACTTGTTGGGACTTTGATGTTACTAGATGACGAAGAGCGTGCGCGTGTAAAAGGGATTGTTATAAATAAATTCCGCGGCATGAAGGAATTGCTCGTTAGCGGCATCGATTGGCTGGAGGAGTATACAGGCATTCAAGTACTTGGCGTCATTCCGTACTTTGATGTGCAAATTGAAGCAGAGGATTCGATGGCCCTATCAAGCTTGCGTTTAAAAAAATCTCAGCATGAGGAGTTTGATATTGACGTAGCGGTCATTCGTTTCCCTATGATTTCTAATTTTACAGATTTCGATCCATTATTAGGGGAACCAGACGTAGGCGTGCGCTTCGTTTCCTCCTTAAAAGAACTGAAAAATCCGGATGTCATCATTCTACCGGGAACGAAGAATACAATTGATGATTATTTGTGGTTGCAAGAAACAGGTTTAGCCCAAGAAATTTTACAACGGGCGCGAAGAGGAAAGAAAATTATCGGGATTTGTGGCGGCTACCAAATGCTTGGTGAATCGATAGTAAATCAGCAGACGGTTGAAAACGGAGGTAGGACGTATTCCACGCTCGGTTTACTGCCGATTGAAACCGTGTTAATTGGTGAGAATCAAACAACTCAAATCAAAGGTACGAACTATGCAGGTCAGGAAATGAAAGGTTTTGTATTTCATCTAGGGTGCAGTACACCAACGCAACCAATCCAAAGCTTTATCTGCCTAGAAGACGGCAGACAGGACGGTGTGTATACAGAGCAAGTGATTGGTACATATTTACATGGTATTTTTCAAAATCGCTCGTTCACTCGAGAGTATTTCAATCAAATTCGTGTAGGAAAAGACTTGGAAGAAGTCTCAAGTGAAATTCAGTCAGACTATGAACGGCGGGAGCAGGCGTATGAAATGTTGGATTATCATGTGCGTAAACATTTGAATATGGATAAAATCTATGAATTACTAGATGAATCAATGTAGAAATACGATTACAGAATGCATTGAGGAGAAGGTTCAATGATGAAGGAATCCCCTTTACAAATCGATTTTGAAAAGTTCTGGAAAGAGGGCATGTTGGATTGGCAGGGCAAGATGCCCGAACGCATGGTGGATGATGAGTTGGAAGAAGCATTTTGGGCGCAATCAATCAAGAAAAAAACATATAAACAAATAGATGACTACGCCGAAAAAATCTATGAAAAAATGAAACAGCATATTCCGCAAGACGCAAGCTGCATGGAAATCGGACCGGGGTGGGGAAATTATACATTCCAATTGAGTGAAGATGTAAAAAGTCTAACACTTGTAGATGGTTCTGAAAGTGTGCTTGCTTATTTAAAACAATACTATGAGACCGATGCACCGGTTCAGTTTGTGTATAGTAAATGGGAAGAAGCGCAAATTGAGCCGCACGATGTTGTCGTCGGGGTGAACTGCTTTTATCGTATATATGAAATGAAAGCAGCACTGAAGAAAATGAATGAATTTGCAAAAAAACGTGCCATCATTGGCTTGACGACGGGCCCAATTCAACCACATTATGTTGTCTTAGATAAGCAGTATGGCTATAAAATTAAATACCCGCGTCGCGATTATATTGCCATTCTCAACATACTGTATCAATTGGGCATTTATGCAGATTGTGAAATGGTCAAGCTAGAGCGTACATACCGTTACGATACATCGGAACAACTTTATGAAGCGCAAAGTAAAAAAATCTTATCATCACAGTTTGAAGTGGCGCATGTGAAATCCTCACTTACACCTTTTATTACGTTGGAGGATGACCAATATGTGTACCGTCATCCATTCTATGCAGCAATCATTAGTTGGGAGCCTTTGAATTCACATGACTAAGTTACGATTTACATTATTAATAGTCGCGTTAATAGCGGTATTGCTTGCTTCTATAACATGTGCGGTGATGATGGGTTCAGTTGGAATAACGCCAAGTATTATTTGGGAAGTCTTATTTTCGAAAATCGGTTTATCTATAGAGAACACGGCTACAAAAGCACAGAGTATTATTATATGGGAAATTCGTTTACCACGGATTATACTTGCAGCGATTGTTGGAGCTGCCTTGGCAATCAGTGGCGCGGCAATTCAAGCGCTAGTAAGGAACCCTATTGCAGATCCTTATATTTTAGGGGTGTCGTCTGGGGCATCAGTTGGCGCGACATCGGTCATTTTATTTGGTGCATTCAGCTTTTTAGGAACCTATGCATTATCCTTTGCCGCTTTTTTAGGAGCTATTTTTGCAGTCGTAATCGTGTTTCTATTGGCACGTGTCAACGGACGTACGTCTGTTATTCGTCTGCTTCTAGCAGGGATTGCGATATCGATGGTGTTTTCGGCTATCACAAATTTCATGCTTATGACATCAAAACAACAAGGTGGTATTCAAGCTGTAATACATTGGATGCTTGGTAGTTTAGCGGGCGCGAAATGGTCAACAATTGGAATACCGTTTTTTACATTCGTTCTAGTTTTTATATTACTATTATTGAATTATCGCCAGCTTAATACACTGCTCCTTGGTGAAGAACTAGCTACTACGCTTGGTATGAATTTAGACCGTTTTCGGATTTTTATTATCCTTGTTGTCTCGTTACTGACGGGTGTTGTGGTTGCAAGCAGCGGAAGCATTGGTTTTGTTGGATTAATAATACCGCATTTTGTGCGAATGATAGTAGGTTCGAATTACAAACTGGTACTGCCTATTAGTGCATTAATGGGGGCAGTTTTCCTAGTCTGGGCGGACATGGTCGCACGTATTGCAATTGCACCTGAAGAAATGCCTATCGGAATTGTGACTGCTATTTGCGGTGGTCCCTTCTTTATATGGATGCTTAGACGCCGTCGATACTCTTTTGGGGATGGTGAATAAAGTTGTTACAAGTAAAAAATATTTCATTTTCAGTACCGGAAAAGAAAATTTTGCATGATATTTCATTTTCATTGGATCAAAGCAAGCTAATTGGCATTATTGGTCCTAATGGCAGCGGGAAATCGACGATGCTAAAAATCATCTACCGTTATTTAAAACAAACAAGCGGAGTTGTGACGTTATATGAAAAAGACATGGATCAAATGACTCAAAAAAACATCGCCCAGGAAATGGCTGTCGTAAGTCAGGAAACCCCTGTACTCTTTGACTTTACTGTAAAAGATTTAGTCATGATGGGACGGACGCCATATAAACAATGGCTTGCAAAAGATAGCAAAGAAGACTTTGCTATTGTTGAGGAAAGCATGCAACTTGCCAACGTCCTATATTTAAAAGACCGAACGCTAGGGAAATTGTCCGGTGGCGAAAAGAAACGGGTTATGCTAGCACGCGCACTCGCGCAGCAGGCAAAAATCTTAATTTTAGATGAACCAACCAATCATTTAGATATTGAACACCAGCTCCAGTTAATGGATTTGGTGAAGGAACTGCCTATTACAATTATAGCAGCATTGCATGATTTGAATTTAGCATCTAGTTATTGCGATGAATTACTTTTAATAAAAGAAGGGACTCTGCATATGAAAGGGACTCCTGAACAGGTACTGACAGAGGAGACTATAGAGCAAGTGTTCCATGTACAAGCTGGTGTTTCAAAGAATCCATTTACACAAAAACTACATTTATTTTTTACACAGAAAGCTTAGGAAGGATTGTGTACATATGAAAAAGAAATTAATCTGGGCATTCATGTCTTTAACTATATTGCTTTTATTAGCAGCATGCTCTAATAAAAATACAGAAACAGAAGAAGAGAAAGATGATGTGGAAAGTGGGCAAAAAGAGCAGGTTGAAAAAGTCGTTATTGACAATAGTGACTTTGTGATTGAGTACGATAAAGCGCCAAAACGTGCAATTTCATTAAATCAGCACGTAACAGAAATCATGCTAGCGCTTGGCTTAGAAGATTCAATGGTCGGTACAGCTTATTTAGATGACGAAATTTACAAGCCATTTCAAGAAGCATATGAGTTAGTACCAGTATTGGCCGAACAATATCCATCCAAAGAGCAAGTGATTGAAGTGGAAGCAGACTTTCTTTATGGTGGTTGGTCAAGTGCGTTTAACGAAAAAGGTATTGCAACACGTGAAGAGTTAAAGGAGTTAGGTATTGATAGCTATTTACAGATGTCATCTACTAAAGTAGCACCAACAGTAGAAGACATTTATACAGACATTCGTAATATTGCAAAGATATTCCGAATAGAAGATCGTGGGGAAGAACTAGTTCGCCAAATGAATCAAGATATTGAAGCGATTACAGCTAAATTACCTGAAGTGAAAGAGCCATTGGATGTTTTAGTGTTTGATAGTGGAGATACAGAAGTCTTCACGGCAACACAGAACTTTATGAATTCACTAGTGACGATGGCGGGCGGTAATAATATTTTTGGCGATGTGGAAGGGAACTGGTCTACCGTCTCAAAAGAAGATGCAGTTGAACGTCAGCCAGAAATGATCGTTATAATTGATTACGGCTCAACTACAGTAGAACAAAAAATAAACTTCCTAAAATCAGATCCAGCATTAAGTCAAACACCTGCCGTACAAAATGAGAAGTTTGTCACTTTGCCATTGTCGGCAGCTTCTGAAGGTATTCGTGTAGCAGAAGCAGTCGAGATTTTAGCAAAAGGTTTCTACCCGGACGTTTATTAAAAGAATGGGAGGTTACAAGTTATGACAACATGGAATTTAACAGAAATGCAACGCCATGTGCTCATCTGCAATGGGTCTACTTGTATGGGAGCTGGAGCTGAAGAAGTCACACAACAGATCCGTGATGAAATCCGTATACACCGTTTAGATGAGAAGATTCATACATCGCGCACACGTTGTAACGGTCGTTGTAAAGATAAATGTGTCGTCATAGATTATCCAAAAGGAACATGGTACTCCGTACAACAAGAAGAAACTGCACGCGCCATTGTTCATGAAACCGTTGAAGAAGATTCAATTATTTATTCAATGGAACAAGGTGAACGTAAACGCGGTGAATCACGCTTTAAAGGAATCAATAAATACAGAAAGGGAAAAGGACCGATGAAAAAAGCTGTATTGTTTGTTGGGCATGGCAGTAGGTTGGAGGCGGGAAATGAAGAAGTCCGCCAATTCATCGATCAAACAAGAGGGGATATCGATTCGTCTTTACTTGTAGAAACTTGTTTTTTAGAATTCGCCTCACCGAATATCGAAGATGGGATTCAATTATGTATTGAAAAAGGTGCAGATGAAATCCATGTGATCCCAATCATCTTGTTACACGCTGGACACTCAAAATTGCATATCCCGGCCGAAATAGAACATGCGAAAGAGCATTTCCCGGATATTCGATTCACTTATGGCCAAACGATAGGTGTTCATGATGAGGTTATTGAAATTTTAAAGACAAGACTTACTGAAGTAGGACTTGATGTGAATCAAAAGCATGAGGATACGGCAATTCTCTTAATAGGAAGAGGTGGTAGTGATCCATATGCAAATGCTGATTTTTATAAAATTAGTAGATTGTTATGGGAGAGTTTAGATGTGTCTATCATTGAAAACGCCTTTATGGGAGTTACAAAGCCTACCGTGCAAGATGGGATGGAACGTTGCATCAAATTAGGCGCGAAAAAAATTGTCATGTTGCCGTACTTTTTATTCACAGGGATTTTAATGGAACGCATGAAAAAAAATGCTGAACAGTTCAGAAGTGACTATCCACATACGACGATCGAGATTGCTGAGTATTTTGGCTATCATCCGAAGTTACGGACAGTATTACTAGAACGCATGAATCAAGCATTAGACGGTACTTCGACTGGAATGCAAGATTTAGAGAACTTCCGTATATATGCAGAAGAGCATGGATATGAGCACCATCATCATTAAACAGTAATCAAGTGCACGAGCAAGCGGGTTATTACATATTGGACGTCGCTTCAACAAAACATCATTTGGGTATTACGATTTTTCCACCACTAACTGCTAAGTTCATTTTTTGTATTAATCAGTTGACCTTTCTACAACCTATGCCTACAATGAAGACAATCAATGAAATATTTTTTGCCGCTAGGGGTGCTCTACTATGAGCTGAGAGAAGCGTTTCGCTTTAACCCTTCATACTTGATCCGGATCATACCGGCGTAAGGAAGTGGTGAGGATTTGCTACTTTTTTCTGTTTAGCAAAATCACTCTGCCGCTTCTTACCGAGAAGCGGCTTTTCATTTGGCTATAGAAAAGGAGAGAGTATACATGAAATTCACTGAACGTTTATTAGAAAAGACTTTACCGATTTGGAGACAGAATCACAGTCACCCATTTGTGCAAGGGATAGCAGATGGTACGTTGGATTCGGATAAATTCCGCTTTTATATGGTTCAGGATTATTTGTACTTAATCGACTATGCTAAAGTGTTTGCGGTAGGTGCGATGAAAGCTACGGACGTACAGACGATGGGGAAATTCGCTGCGTTGTTGGATGGTACGTTGAATACTGAAATGGAATTACATCGTAACTATGCCGCGCGTTTTGGAATTTCTGAAGAGGAGCTTGAAAACGCGAAGCCATCACCTATTGTTTTAGCGTATACGCATTATATGCTACATGTCAGCCAAAATGGATCGCTGGCTGAAGTGATTGCAGCCCTTCTTCCTTGTGCGTGGAGTTACTGGGAAATCGGTAAAGAGCTTGCTGTACTTCCTGGCGCGCTCGATCATCCGCTATATGGCGACTGGGTACGCATGTATTCATCCGATGCGTTTGGTGAGCTTGCAAAATGGTGTATCGACTTGATGGATGAAGCGGCAGAAGGAAAACCAGAAGCGGAACTGGCGAGACTTGAAGAAATCTTCCTAAACACTACTCGCTATGAGTATATGTTCTGGGATATGGCTAATACGAAGCAAATGTGGCCAGGTATGCAAGAGCAAACAGCAATTCAATAATTCGTAGACTATAGAATGTAAATATTCAAAACAGCGCATGCTATCCATAAAGGAGGTGTGCGCTATTTTTCGTAAATTATTCATAGCGCTTGGAATTTTAGTGGCGGGAACTTCGACAATCATCGAGCCACCTGTTCTTGGCAAACTAGAAGTACCTGCGTATGCCAAGTGGTCGCGACTCGCTATTAAACAAACGATGTTTAAGTATCCACATGCGGATATTACCGATTACTTGCACATCGCAAGTGATTCGAAAGGAGAGTTGGGCGTCGAGAAGTTTCGGCTTTGGTTGAAAGAAGAAAGTCGTGAATTTGGCGTGCTAGTGACGGTGACATATGCAGCTGAAACAGGTAAGTTGATTCGTGTGGAATTTCAAGAGCTGAACTAAAACGAAACGCCCTCTAACCTAAAGGCATGGGGGCGTTTTCCTATTACACTGTTTTTGTACATAGTATGATAGTTACCAACTTCGGATATCTAGTCTAGCGCTGAAGTTAGTGGAATAAGTGAATAGATATCACATGAATAGCACCTTTCCCATACGTTAAGGATCTAGTAATTGCTCTAACATCTCCATGCCAGTCATTTTTGGATACTTACGATACAGCTGACTAGCTAAGCGTACGGGATCACCGAAAAAGTATCGTTCATATTGTGTTTGGCGTGTGCCGAATGAACTCATCGTAAGATCCCAAGCGATTCTGAAGATTTTCACCCGATTTTTTGCTGTTTCAGTAGCTCCTTGTAAATACATTTCCAAATCCGGTGTAATTGCTGAATGAAAGTCTTTTTCGGTAGGTAATGCAACCATGCCACTAGCGCCGATCAGCTGGATGATTTCACTAAAGCGTGGAAAGATTTTGGAAGAAAGAGAGCTAGCGGCTTGTAGAGGTTTGAGACATGGTCGCATATAACCCCATAGATCAAGTGATGCATCTTGCTCTGATTTAGCTAGGAGCGCTTTCATTGTTTCAAGCCCTATAATGATTTCTGATAGTTTTTCTTGTACATGTAGATATTCACCTACATTTATTGTCTGGACAACCTTTTCTGCAATGCTAAGTATAAATTCTGTTTTCACTACTTGTCTTGTAAGTACTTGGTGAATAGTAAATGGATGAAAAGAACTGACGGAAAAGAAGTCTTCCGCAACTTCCGTATTACAATAGAAGAACGCACGCTCCCAAGGTACAACGACATGATCGAATACGACAATGGAATCGGGCTCTTCGAATCGGGAACTTAGGGGATAATTAAACGAAGATTCTCCGCCAACAAATGATTCACGGCAAATAAAACGCAACCCTTTCGTATCTGAAGGGATTGAAAATGCGAATGCTTCATCGGGATCTCCAAGAATTCGTGGCGCACTGAAAATAAGTACTTCATCAGTAAGACCGCCTTGCGTAGCGAGTAGTTTAGCTCCTTGAATAATAAGTCCTTCATTCGTTGTGTCGATAATTTTTGCCGAAATAGGTTTATCGGACATTTCAAAATAACTTTGTGCCCGATTAACTTGTGGATTGACGAAGCTATGGGTAAAGGATAAATCCTGGTCACGTGCCCGTTCGTAAAGCGCCTGGATATGTTGTGGAAAACAATTTTCTTTTCCTTGTAAATAAGAGGCGGAAGAAGCGAAACTCATGATGACGGAATTCAAATAATCAGGGCTTCTACCTAACAAGCCATACGTCGAACGCGCCCACCGTTCTATCATGTTGCGTCGCCTTTGTAAATCATCAATAGTTCTCGGTTGTAAATAGGAAAGGCCGACACGCTCTTTTGTAACGGGAGACTCAAAAGTCATAGACGCTTGATCGACCATTTGTAAGTCATAAAGTGCCGCCTTTGTTTTCATAATACCTTTAAAGGCTGGATGTTGTGAGAGTGGTTTTTTCACTCGTTGACCATCTAGCCAAATTTCTGTATCCATCTGATCAATCCGACTGATAAACTGACCGCCAGTTATCGCACCCATCGCGTTCCTCCTTTCGTATATACCCTAGAGTATTCAACAATGTCTGTATGTGATTAAAAAGTGTAGTCTGCATTTCACAACTGATTTTGTTACAATGAAAGAAATGTAAAGGTAAACAGGTAGGTGGCTTATGAAATGAATAGTTCTAATGAGGAATTACTAGTAGATTATATCGTAGCATGCACTAATTTATATGGCGTGACCCCATTTGATCATGTACATAGTATTTATAACGAACAAAATGAAGATCAAATTTCATTGGAGGATTTAACTACTACAGTGAATTCAATAGCTATAAAAGAGATATTGGAAGAACGATTCGTCTATGTGCAGTCCAATGAATTTGTTTCGGAAGCCATTAGAATGCCAAAGGAAAAACAGAGGTTGAAAGAAGTGGTGATGGGAAAACCTTACTACGTGCCAGACCAAGCAGAGTTGCTACGATTCGTCGATGAACAATATATCCAGCACACGCCACAACAAGAGCATCTTAAGAACATGTTACGTGAAGATTTTGGTGAATCATACCCAGTCGATGAAGAAGTAGAGGGGCTTGTTTATAGCCTTCAAGTCAGTGGTGGGGATTTCTCTACGATTCTCTCTATGTTTCTTGATGATTTACAATTGCCTATTCAGAGGGCAGAACGCTATATTCCCGTAATTGTTGAAATTGCAGAGACTACCAGAATGTGGGAACATCGAGGGCACACGCAAAATGAATTACTAAAATAGTTTGGGAATGCATTTCTATAGACATTCATTCCTCAAACGATATAGAATAAGGATAAATTGTATACTATGGAGGGTATTACTCATGGCATTGAAAGAGCTGACAGCAAAAGAAGTACAAGAGCAGTTGGAAAGCGGTAAGGAACTGAATTTAATCGACGTCCGCGAAGACGACGAAGTAGCAGAAGGAATCATTCCTGGAGCAAAGCATATCGCGCTAGGCAATCTTCCTATTGAAATGCATGACTTGGATCAGGAAACACCTTATATCCTTGTTTGCCGTTCAGGCGGTAGAAGTGGCCGTGCACAAGAAATCATGGCTGATGAAGGATTTGATGTAACAAACATGGTAGGCGGCATGCTAGCATGGGAAGGTAAAACTGAATAATAAACCGACAGCCGGAAGAGAGTAATTTCTCTACCGGCTTTTTTGCGTTCTATACTTACTCATACATAACCACAAAAGGCCAAGCGTATAGTGAAGGAAAAAGGCGGTGTTTAGATGAAAAAATGGTTTGTAGCAGTCTTGCTGTTATTTTTTTCATTGGGCGGTGTATGGTATGGCGTGAAAGCGTCAGACAAAGGTTTTTTTATGCCAGCTGAATTAGCGGGCGTAAAGATCATGATCGATCCAGGACATGGTGGGGAAGATGGGGGTGCTTCAGCAGAAAATGTGATTGAAAAAGATATTACGCTGAATATCTCGCATGAAGTACGAAAAATACTTGAGAGAAAAGGTGCTACTGTATTGATGACACGTGAGAAAGAAGGCGACGCAGTTGCGGAGCACGCGCCTTCAGAGAAATTTCATTCGAACCGAAGTCGTAAATTTGCGGATTTAAAGTTGCGCGAAAGTATGGCCATCGAAAATGATCCCGATCTTTTTATAAGTGTACATGTTAACGCCATTCCAGAAGAACGTTGGCGCGGAGCACAGGTATTTTATCATCCTTATGGACATCCAGAAGGTAAGCAATTGGCGACGTCGATTCAAGATGAAATGCGCAATCAGCTAAAAAATACTGATCGAGAAGCTATGAAAATTACAGGTGTCTATTTATTGAAAAAAGTACCGGTCCCTGCAGTACTAGTAGAAACAGGTTTCTTATCTAATCCAGAAGAGCGCAAGTTATTAGCGGATAAGTCCTATCAGAAAAAGGTGGCGGCTGCAATTGTCGATGGAATCGTAAAATATGAACACGCGGAAGAACAATGAGCCAAATGAGGGTTGGCTAGATAGGGAATATGCTATACTAAAGGGGAGTGAATGAATCTAGTTAGGAGTGTAGACTGTGATTAATGAACAACAAGTCCGTGAATTGATTGGCGCATTGAAAGATCCGTTTTTACATAAAACATTGGCAGAAACAAATGGCATTTTGGATGTTACCATCAAGCCTGAAAAACAACATGTCAGTGTTAAAGTAGCGATTGCTAAAGTGAATACCGGAGAGCAATTGGCGCTTCAATCAAAAGTAGTGGAAGTTTTGAAAGAGGCAGGGGCAGACTCTGTCGGTATTCGTTTCGAAGAGTTACCGAAAGAAGTGCTTGAGCAATTCCGTGGAACAGTAACGGAAGCGGAGCCACAAGATATCTTGTCACCTTTATCCACTATCGAATTTATTTCGATTGCATCTGGAAAAGGCGGTGTCGGAAAGTCTACAGTGTCTGTCAACCTGGCAGTTGCTTTAGCAAGACGCGGCAAGAAAGTCGGATTAATCGATGCAGATATTTACGGGTTCAGTGTTCCGGACATGATGGGCATTACAGCAATGCCAGAAGTTAAGGAAGATCGTATTATTCCCGTTGAACGTTTTGGCGTGAAAGTTATCTCAATGGGCTTTTTCGTAGAAGACAATGCGCCTGTTGTATGGCGTGGTCCAATGCTTGGTAAAGTTTTGGATCAGTTTTTCCGCGATGTAGATTGGGGAGAGCTTGATTATTTATTACTTGATCTACCGCCGGGAACAGGCGATGTAGCGCTTGATATTCATCAAATGATTCCAGCGTCAAAAGAAATTGTTGTAACGACTCCACACCCTACAGCGGCATTTGTAGCTGCTCGTGCAGGTGCTATGGCGTTGCAGACTGACCATGAGTTACTCGGTGTCGTCGAGAACATGGCTTGGTTTGAGTCGAAAACTTCAGGTGAAAAGGAATATGTCTTTGGTCAAGGTGGCGGTGTTCGCCTATCTGAAGAACTTCGCACAGAGTTATTGGGCCAAATTCCATTAGGGCAGCCTGACTGGAACGAAGTAGAATTTGCACCCTCTGTTTATGGTGAAGATCATCCAATTGGACAAATTTATTTACAAGTTGCAGATACCGTAATCGCTAAGTGCACTAAATAATAATTAGAGGGCGAGGGGGGATTATTCTCCTCCGCCTGTTTTTTTGTCTTCTCCTCCGCTTTTTCCTCCTTTATCGCTTGCCTCCGCGGTTCCTTTGCCGGCTTTCATAATAAGCTGTTGCCATTTAGCTTGCATCAATGGACTGTTAATAGTATCTTCTACAGCCTTTTCCATTTCCTTTTTCAGTGTGCTCGAATTTATGACTTTCTCCATTTGTTTCATCATATCAGGCTGACCAAAGAATTTTTCCATTTCCTTTTGGAATGAGGCGTCGCCCATTAAATCTTTCATGATATCTGCTTGTTGTTTTTTCATGCTTTTGGCTATCGATTCCGTGAACTTAGGATCTTCAAAAGCGGTTTTCCAAAAGCGTTCCCCCTCTTTTGAAAGGAGAACATTTTCGATACTTTGTTTTACTTCCGGCTGTTCCAGAACTAATAATTCCCTGAATTCAGGATCGGTCATTAATTTACGTAAAGCTTTCTTTCCGTCTTCCGTTTGGATTGCATCCGTCATCATTTTCTTCATTTCATCATAGCTCGGACCTGCTTGTTGTCCTCCGCTGCAACCCACAAGGAATAGTAGGAATAGAAAAATGCCTATAAGTTTTTTCATTCCAATCAACCTTCCACTTGTATTTTCATTTATTGTTCACAATATAAGAAGGAATATGCATGATTTGTTCAATGAAATAGATTTTTCTGTCGAACGTTGATACACTAAGGAGGACATAAAAAAAAGGGGAACAGTGCTGTGACTATACGAAATTGGGTTAAATTTTTCTTGCGCGCGATGGCAATTGGTGGAGCGATTACAGCTGTTGTCGGACTAATTGTACGTTGGGACTTTTTTTATGGATATATACAATCAGGCGAGATTTGGCAATTTCTTGGTGCCTTTTTATGGATGGTCTTTTTAGGGTTTACGATGAGTGTCGTTGCACAGATGGGCTTCTTTGCTTATTTAACGGTTCATCAATTTGGCGTTAATATGTTCAGAACGCTTACATTATGGAACTGGGTGCAAATGCTGATTATAGTGGTTGTCCTATTTGACCTCGTGTTTTTCCGTTTCCAATTAACAAAAGAAGATACGGGACGCACGGTCTTATATATTTTCTTGTTGCTGGTGTTAATTACAGTATCTGCAATTACGGCATACTTTAAAGCCCAGTGGACAAAAAAACATGCGCTAATTTCTGCATTATTCTTTATGATCGTCATTACGACTCTAGAATGGCTACCGGCACTTATGGTAACCTCAGGAAACCGGGATGAATGGGTAACAATTCTTCTATTCCCGTTACTTGCAGTAAATGCCTTTCAGTTATTGGTTTTGCCGAAATACAACAGACAGTCCGATATAGACAAAGCAAAACTAGACAAGCGCCGCAACGAACGAAAAAAGTCCAAATCACTAAAAAAAGCCGCTAAAGCAAAATAAAAACGACGGGAGACTTTTCTCCGGTCGTTTTTTACTATGCAAAAAGATGTACGAATAATTGAATAGTTAAAATGGGAGCTATATAAGTAGTCTGGTCTTTGCGCTACAGAGTGGGACACAGTGAAATGCTATTTCTCTTCATTACTCGGGCACCTTTTTCGTCTTAATACTTGGTTTAAACAGAAGATCTTCAACAGATCGGAATGGTCGACTTGAAGATAAACGCTTCAAATCTTTCAAAGCTACCTGGTCGTCACGATGATGAGGAACTGCGATAATCTCGCCCGCTACTTTTTTCGGCAAATCACCATCTTTCCAATGAACAGTTGAACCAAGCGCATTTATTTCAGCCGAGTGTAGTAGTTGGAGCAGAGAGTGTGGGAATTGCTCGTCTACTGTTCGGAACCATAAGGGCTTGGCTTCGAAAACATCTTCGAATTGTTTCACTTGCAATGCAAATAATTCAGGATTTGTTTCGTATTGTTCACCTGCTACACCAAGCAATGCAACAGGCAATGAACGTGTCTTTATTTCTTCTACAAGTTCCGGAAAGCGCTGTGCCCAAGCGATATCTACAAATAATAAAGGAGCTGGGTCTATGAGCTGTTCTAGAAGATTTTCCACTTCTTGTTCGCCAAAGGAAATATTAACTGTCAAAGCAGAACCTTGTGCACCCCTTACAATGACAATAGGGTCGCCAGTTAAACGAAAAACAGTTAACAGAGAAGAAGAGGGCTTGAACAATTGCGGAACATATAAAACGCATAATAGACTTAAAATAGTGAGGAGTACAAGTTTTTTTAACATGAAAATCTCCTTATTCGTATAAAGTATAGCGTATTATATGAAAAAGGCTTGACGCATATGACGAGACCGCTATATACTAATAGAGGCTTGCAAGTAATGAAAAATACTTGTTGCACAAATATAAAAGCCATGTTATAATGGTTTTTGTCGTTAGAGATTAACGCTAACGTTCGTATTATTCCGCAGTAGCTCAGTGGTAGAGCAATCGGCTGTTAACCGATCGGTCGTAAGTTCGAGTCTTACCTGCGGAGTCATTTTATTGCTTCTATAGCTCAGCAGGTAGAGTGCTTCCATGGTAAGGAAGAGGTCGCCGGTTCGAGCCCGGCTAGAAGCTCCATGAACACATTTATATGGCCCCTTGGTCAAGCGGTTAAGACACCGCCCTTTCACGGCGGTATCACGGGTTCGAATCCCGTAGGGGTCACCATTTATACTTTTGAAATATGAATTTAACACGGTGGGGTAGCGAAGTGGCTAAACGCGGCGGACTGTAAATCCGCTCCCTCCGGGTTCGGCGGTTCGAATCCGTCCCCCACCACCATGTTTGTTATACTTGTAAATTCCTAATTATGTAGCCATCTACACGTTGGGGTATAGCCAAGCGGTAAGGCAACGGACTTTGACTCCGTCATTCGTTGGTTCGAATCCAGCTACCCCAGCCATTTTACTTAAAATCAATCGTTATTGTGTCTAATCCTCGTTATTTTGAAATAATGAAGGGTTTTTTTGTGATTAAATTTCTTAGGATATATTAAATTAAATATATTTACGTGTATACTATGTATAGGCAATTACTCTCGTAGAATAGAAGGAAAATATTTAAATATAGGGATTGTGATATATAGATGCAGAAGTTTCTCAGTGGTTTAGAGAAGTTCACTGGAAAAGATAGTGAAGAAGGATTACAGAAGATCCTTGGTGATATCGCTTATACATTGGAACAAGCAGCTATCGTCTCCATTACTGACTCTCGCGGCATTATACAATATGCTAATGAACATTTTGTAAAGCTGTCCAAATTCCCATTATCAGAACTAATTGGTGCCAAGCAAAGTATTATTAATTCGGGCTATCATGAAGCATCTTTTTTTAAGCAGATGTGGGCTACAATTGGAAGTGGTAAGACGTGGAGGGGCGACATTTGTAACCTCGCAAAAGATGGTTCGTACTATTGGGTTGATACGATAATTGTACCTTTCTTAAATGAAAAAAATAAACCGTACCAATATGTATCTATTCGATATGATATTACAGAAAGAAAATTAATGCAGGAGGAAATGCGCAAAAGTGCAGAGCTCTATGAAATTATAACTGCGAATGCATCTGATTTTATAGCGATTATTGATCGAGAGGGACAATTCCAATACGTTTCACCTTCTTTTGAAAAGTTGCTAGGATTTCAATTAAACAGTTTGATTTCCCGCTCTTTCTATTCACTGATTGATTTGAAAGATCAGAAAAGAGTTGAGAGGAGGGTTAAACAATTACATGGGTTCCAACAACAAGCCGTTAGTTTAGAATTTTCTTTTGAAGATGTAGAAGGCGGCTTGCATATCATGGAAGCGAAGATCAATGAAGTAAAAGAAACAATAGAGTATGGTGAGCAATTATTGGTTGTCATGCGTGATGTGACGGAACGTGTGAAGTCTGAAGAGAAAATCAGACATCTAGTTTATAATGACCAACTTACATCGTTGATGAACCGAAACACTTTCCAAGAACAGCTGGCATTAGCAATTGAACGGGCGCGTACTAGAAAGCAAGTATTTGCGCTCGTTCATATGAATATTGATCGTTTACGCTACGTAAATGATTTGTTTGGGCATGACGCAGGAGATTACTTGTTGGCGATGGTAGCTGAACGATTGAAGCATAAAACGGAATCAGAAAGCTTACTAGCTCGTATAGCCGGAGACGAATTCGCATTTATAGTAACAGGATTAACTGATGAGACTGAAATCTTTAACTACGTTGAAAGTGTCAGGAAATACTTGGAGCAACCTGTACAAATCGGAAAGCAGGCATATAACTTGTCAATTAGTAGTGGTATTTCATTATATCCTGAACACGCTAACAAGCCGTCTGAACTGGTGACAAAAGCAACATTAGCACTTGGAAAAGTGAAACTGCGTGGTGGCAGTGATAGTGAAATGTACGAACACGGCACATCTAAAATGTCATTAGAGCGAATTTTATTGGAAAATGAACTTCGGAAAAGTGTGCAACAACAACATTTCTATTTGGAATATCAGCCTAAAGTAAGTTTAGGTACGGGTGAATTAACTGGTGTGGAAGCGCTAGTACGCTGGAAACATCCGGATCTAGGTGTAATTCCACCAATGAAGTTTATTCCACTCGCGGAAGAAACGAAAATTATCGTTCCGCTAGGTGAATGGATTATGCGGGAAGTGTGTAAGCGTGCAGTGGCTGAAATGGAAGATGGCTTTTTCTGCAAATTTGCAGTTAATGTTTCGACTGTCCAGATTAGAGAAGAGGGATTTGTCGATTCGGTATTAAGTATACTGAATGAATTTAATGTTCCTTCTGAAATGATAGAGTTAGAGTTGACAGAAAGTACTTTCATAGATTTGGAAGGAATGAAGGAATCTATTCAAAAACTTCGTAGCAAAGGACTTACTGTAGCGATAGATGATTTTGGAACAGGTTATAGTACATTTAGTTATATTAAAGAACTTCCTGCGGATACAATTAAAATTGACATGGCGTTTGTCAAAGATATTTTGGAGAATGAAAATAGTCAGGCGATTGTAAAAGCGATTGTAATACTTGCGGACACTGCGGGCTTGAACGTTGTGGCAGAAGGTATCGAGATGAAAGAACAGGCAGAAATGCTTTATAGTCTTGGCTGTCGTGAAGGGCAAGGTTATTATTTTGGACGTCCAACTACTTTAGCCGAAGCTAAAAAGCGATTAAAAGTATAAATTTATCATAATGAAGTATGCTGTTAGGAGGAGATATTATTCGAAACTTAGAAATTTCCATGATTGGTGTGCCGGTAGATCTAGGCCAAAGTCGTAGGGGAGTAGATATGGGGCCGAGTGCGATCCGTTATGCGGGTGCAGTGGAGCGACTCAGAACATTGGGTCATCATGTAGTAGACGAAGGTAACATCGCTGTATCGCCAGTGCGTGAAAAACAGTGTGCTGAAGTAGGGTTGAAAAACCTGAAAGAAGTAACAGCGGCAACGCAAGAATTAGCACAGGCTGTTTCAGATATCGTAGCGAATAAAAAGTTTCCATTAGTCCTTGGTGGCGACCACAGTATCGCAATAGGCACACTTGCTGGATTAGCAGATCATTATAAAAACCTAGGCGTGATTTGGTATGATGCCCATGCGGATATGAATACGAGCGAAACATCACCGTCAGGAAATATTCATGGGATGCCACTTGCGGTTAGTATGGGTCTTGGACATGAACAACTTGTTAATGTGCATCGTCAAGGAGCGAAGATTGATCCAGAAAACGTAGTGATAATCGGAGCGCGTTCACTTGATCCAGGTGAAAGACAATTGATTAAGGAAAAAGGTATAAAAGTATTCACTATGCACGAAATTGATCGTTATGGTATGTCTGCTGTCATTCAGCAAACGCTAGATCATTTTACATCGCGAGCAGTTGATGGTGTTCACCTGTCATTAGATCTTGATGGACTAGATCCGCTTTATACCCCAGGTGTAGGAACCCCAGTACCAGGTGGCATCACGTACAGAGAAAGCCACTTAGCGTTGGAACTCTTGGAAGATGCGGGTGTCATCACATCAGCGGAATTCGTTGAGGTCAATCCAATCCTAGATAAATACAATAAAACGGCTGATGTAGCAGTCGCTTTGATTGGATCTTTATTTGGAGAAAAGTTATTATAAAATCGATTAGTGACGGTAGCCATTTGGCACCGTCACTTTTTTGTCTATAGATTTTCTAGCACACATGATCAAAAGAATGATAAAGTAGAAGTGGACATAAAAAATATAAAAAAATGAAACCAAATGAAGACTGCAACGTATATAAAGGGACAGCCGCATAGAGCGGAGGATGAAGCCTATTGGATGAATTAATAATTAAACGAGTAAAAGAAGTATTAAATGGTAATCAAGAAGCGTTTGAGGAGATTGTCATTCATTTTCAGCACCGCCTATATCAGGTGTGTTACCGCATGCTAAATAATGCGGCGGAAGCAGAGGATATTGCGCAAGAAGCATTTGTACGAGCGTATGTGAACTTGGAAACGTATGATCAAAAGCGGAAGTTTTCTACTTGGCTTTATCGTATAGCTACTAATTTATGCATTGATAGAATCCGTAAGAAAAAACCTGACTACTATTTGGATGCCACAGTACCAGGGACAGACGGACTGGATATGTATTCGCAACTTGCGACAGATCAACAATTACCAGAAGAAGTAGTAGAGAAGATGGAAATGAAAGATCGAGTTCAATACGAAGTGAACAGGCTGCCCGATAAATACCGAACGATTATTATTTTACGATATATGGAAGACCTACAGTTGCAGGAAATTGCTGATATTTTAGAGATGCCTTTAGGAACTGTCAAGACACGTGTGCATCGCGGAAGAGAAGCTCTTCGGCAACAAATGGGGAGTATGTAGGAGGTTGGATTCATGGAAAAATGTCCTAAACATGTTGTCCATTATATACATTTATATTTAGATGGTGAAATTAGCAACGAAGAAGAAGTACTCATGAATGAACACTTGAAAACGTGTGAAGAATGTCGACTAGTTTTAAAAGAACTAGAAGAGACAATCGCATTATTCGAAAACGTAGATGTTATAGAAGCACCCGTAGGATTTGCTTCCGGGGTTGCCGCAAGACTGCCACAGCCAACTATTCGAAGAGGCCCTACAAAGTGGTTGCGACAACATCCAATGATGGTAGCAGCGGCGCTATTCTTAATCTTAATGAGTGCATCCCTATTCTCAAGTTACGAAAATGAACAGCAGTTTTCATTTACTAAGCAGCCTAACCTGATCGTAGAAGGAGAGACTGTGATTGTGCCCGCTGGTGAGATCGTAAAAGGTGATCTCGTTGTGAAAAATGGAGATTTGAGAATTGAAGGGGAAGTTGATGGCAATGTAACTGTTATTAGGGGCTCGAAGTATATGGCGTCCACTGCAGTCATTACTGGATCAAGCGAAGAAATAAATGAAGTTTTCGATTGGCTATGGTATAAAATCAAGTCTGTGGCGAAGGATATTATTCCATCTTCTAAAGAACAAAAACCAGAAACTGAATAATATAAATGTATTAAATATAAGTGATGCGTGTAGCTAAAGCTCATGCATCACTTTTTGTTGTAATACAAATAGCACTGTGCCGTTTAGGTAGGCATGTTTGCTAGTAAATATGCTATACTAGATGAATAAGAACATTTGTAAAAGGTAGGGGAAGCACATGCCAGTTTTGGAGCAAGTAACAACAATAGCACCAATAGAAATACTGAAAAATATAGTGGATGTGCTTCTTGTTTGGTTTGTACTCTATAAATTAATTACTATTATTAAAGGGACAAAAGCCGTTCAACTACTAAAAGGAATCTTCGTCATTCTGATCGGGCGTTATGTAACGGAATGGCTCGGCTTGAAAACGCTTCAATGGATGATGGAAGAGGTTCTTCGCTGGGGTTTCTTAGCTGCAATTATTATATTTCAGCCGGAACTGCGCCGGGCGTTGGAGCAATTAGGAAGAGGTAGGCTGTTCGCACGCACTGCACTGCAAGAAGAAGAAGAGCGTGACCGTTTAGTCAGTGCCTTCGTCAAATCCGTTAGTTATATGGCTAAACGTCGGATAGGTGCTTTAATTACAATCGAAAAAGAAACAGGTTTAAACGAATATATTGAAACGGGAATTTCGATGAATTCAGATATCACATCTGAATTGCTGATCAATATTTTCATTCCGAATACTCCGTTGCATGATGGAGCAGTTATTGTAACTAAAAATCGTATTGCCGCTGCAGCTTGTTATTTGCCGTTATCTGAGAGTCCATTCATCTCGAAGGAACTTGGTACTCGTCACCGGGCAGCGCTAGGTATCAGTGAAGTAACAGATGCTGTAACGATTATTGTGTCCGAGGAGACAGGTGCTGTTAGCTTAACGGTGGGTGGAGAAATCAATCGTCACTTAGACATGGAGGAATTTGAAAAGCTACTAAGGATTTCTTGGTTTGGGCACACAACCGACCAAGCGGAAACTTCTCGATGGAAGTGGGGGAAGAGAAAAAATGGATAAATTCATGGACAGCCCCTGGTTCTTGCGTCTGATTGCATTGTTCTTGGCGGTCACGTTATTTTTCTCAGTAAAAGCCGAAGATCAAGCGAGTCGCAATACTGCAAATGATGTATTCGAACTTTTTCAAGACGTGCCGGTAGAGGTATATTATGATACAGAAAACCTAGTCGTAACAGGTGCTCCGGAAAGGGTCAATATGACAATTGAAGGCCCCCCTAATATTGTTCAAACAACAAAACTGTTAAAGGACTTTACATTAAAACTGGATTTAAATAACTTAACTTTAGGTGAGCATGCTGTTCGTATACAAGTTGAGAATGTGTCAGATAAGTTGGATGTTCGTTTGGACCCTGCTACTGTCCATATCACTATTGAAGAGAAAGTTACGCAGTCCTTCCGTGTAGATCCAGAGATGAATACAAAATTGCTAGCTGAAGGTTATGAAGTGAAAAGTATGGAAGTTCAGCCGTCTACGATTAACGTAACAGGCGCAAAAAGTATTGTAGATTCTATTAGTTTTGTGAAGGTCTCTGTCACAGGAGACACTAATCTAAATAAATCATTCGAGAAAAAAGCACGTGTACGTGTATTGGATCGTGACTTGAATAAGTTATCTGTTGTGTTAGATCCTGAAGAAGTGACGGTTAAGGTAGATATTAAAGAATATAGTCGCGAGATACCAGTGAGGTTAAGCCGAAAAGGCAAGACAGACAATGGGATCACCATTGAAAGTATAGCAGCGGAAGATAAGTTCGTTCGTGTATTTGGGTCAAAAAGTATAGTAGATGCTTTAATAGACATTCCTATAGAAGTAGACCTATCCGAAGTTAGTAAATCAGGAATCATAGAATCGGATGTCAAAAAGCCAAAAGGTGCTAGTAAAACAACACCGAGTAAAGTGAAAGTCCAAGTGAAGATATATGATCAGTCTACTGAAGATTAGCCTAAGCGAGATAATGATGCAGAACAGTAAGAATTAGCATCCTATGGATAACCCAATAGGATATAATTGAAAGGAAGAATTGAACATGACAAAGTATTTTGGCACAGATGGTGTTCGAGGTGTAGCAAATACCGAATTGACACCGGAGCTTGCATTTAAATTAGGAAGAATTGGCGGCTACTTATTCACCAGAGAAGTAGAAGGAAAAGCAGAAGTGCTTGTTGGACGGGATACACGAATTTCTGGTTCAATGCTCGAAAACTCCTTGATAGCAGGATTATTATCTGTTGGTGTAGAGGTAATGACGCTTGGTGTAATAAGTACGCCAGGGGTTTCTTATTTAACAAGAGTGATGAACGCACAGGCGGGGGTCATGATTTCCGCATCCCACAATCCGGTAGAAGATAACGGGATTAAGTTTTTTGGTTCGGATGGATTCAAATTAACTGATGCACAAGAGGCTGAGTTCGAAGCGTTATTACAAGCAGAAGAAGATACTTTGCCACGCCCGGTCGGGAGCGAAGTTGGGACAATTACGGAATATTTAGAGGGTGGACAAAGGTACATTCAATATTTAAAACAAATAGTGGATGAAGACTTTGAAGGAATCCATGTGGCGCTCGATTGTGCGCACGGTGCTACTTCTGTATTAGCGACGCATGTATTTGCTGATCTAGATGCGGATCTTACAACGATGGGTACATCTCCAAATGGTTTGAATATAAATGATCAAGTAGGATCTACACATCCTGAAACTCTTGCAGCGTTGGTAGTAGAAAAGAATGCGGATATCGGTTTAGCTTTCGATGGTGATGGCGATCGTCTTATTGCTGTGGATGAAAAAGGAAATATTATAGATGGCGATCAAATCATGTATATTGTGGCTCGATACTTACATAGTAAAGGTCGTTTGAAGGCTGACACAGTTGTATCGACTGTGATGAGTAATCTCGGTTTTTATAAAGCACTTGAAGAAGTTGGAATAAAGAGTGTGCAAACAGCAGTAGGTGACCGTTACGTTGTAGAAGAAATGCGTAGAAGTCATTATAATCTAGGTGGAGAGCAATCAGGCCATATTATTTTATTGGATTATAATACAACGGGCGACGGCCTTCTGACAGCATTACAATTAGTTAATATCATGCAACAGACAGGTAAGAAGTTATCCGAATTAGCTAGTGACATGACAATCTATCCACAAGAATTAATAAATATCCGTGTGGCTGATAAGCATGCCGTGATGGAAAATTTACGTATTGTTGGTGTCATCAAAGAAGTGGAACAGGAAATGTCGGGACAAGGACGTGTGCTTGTGCGGCCATCTGGAACGGAGCCTCTTGTTCGTGTAATGGTTGAAGCTGCATCAAAGGAACAATGTGCTAACTATGCTGAACGGATATCACAAGTAGTAAAAGAAGAGATGGGCCTCGAGTAAATGAATATCCAAGCTGGAAGTGCTAATGCATGAGTTTCCAGCTTTCTTTTCGTTGAATGAGTAATCCGCAGTGAAAACTAGTGGGAAATGCTTCCGATGAACGGAGGGGTAAGAGGATGAGTCAAAAGAAATATCAGGATATGTTGGCACAGCGAACAGAGAAGAGCTTTGAAGAGTGGAAATTAAGAGGAAGTTTGACAGAACGGGAACTGTATTATTTTCTACACAAACTTAAGGGGACATCCGGAACTATTGGATTACAGCAATTATCTTTATATTGTGCATCGCAGCTAGAAATTCTAACGTCTTCCAATGACCAGAAGATTCCAGTGTCGTCGTTGGAAAACTTGAAAAATCGTATTCGCTCATATTTTTCTGAATCAGCAGATGAAAAGAAAGAGGAGTTTCAATTACCTGAGCGTTATATTAATCGTCTTGATCAAGAGACGTTCGTTCTAATTATCGATGATGATTTAGAATTTGTTTCTTATTTAAAAGAACTACTAGAGAAATTAGGTGCGCAAGTTATCATTTCATTAAATGGTAAGCGAGGAATTGAACAATTTTACTCTATGCGACCTAGCATTGTTATAGTGGATCATAAGCTACCTGATATGTCCGGTTTTGAAGTTCTTGATCAAATAGCAGAGACGGCCAGACAGAAAAATACGACACTTGCCATTTCTAGTGAGAATCCTACAAAAGAACTTCAAATAGAGAGCTATCGTAGAGGAGCAATGGATTTTATCTCTAAACCTTTTGATATGGACATTTTTTTCCCTTACTTATTTAATCGTCAACAGCTCCAACAGGCAATCAGTAGCAGTATAATTACAGATAGTTTGACAGGTATAGGAAATCGACGTTATTTTGATGAAGTAATAAATAGCTGGGCGAAAACGGCGGATCAGTCGGAGTGTATTTTTTCACTCGTAATGGTGGACTTAGATCATTTCAAGCAAGTAAATGATCTATATGGGCATCCTGCAGGTGATCGGGTTCTTCGGAAATTCGGTGAAATCATGAAGCAAGAAAAGCGCGAAGGTGATTATGTATTTAGGTATGGAGGAGAAGAATTTGCTTTTCTTCTCAGCAATGTAGAAGCCGAAGATGCAATACATGTTGTTGAGCGTGTGCGAAAAAAATTCAATGCTGAAGAGTTTACTTCTGGTGAAAAAGTGTTTAATGTCACATTTTCAGCAGGAAGCGCAACTTACAGTGGAAATACGGCTGAACTGATTTCTTCTGCCGATCAGGCACTTTATGAAGCGAAGCGTAATGGACGAAATCAGACAGTGATTTATGATCAATGTCGCCTTGTTGTTCAACGTAAATTGATAGTAATTATTGTGGACGACGATTCATTCATTCGGCAAATTCTTCAACATACGTTATTGGAGTTGAAATCTCGTGATATGGAGATAACGGTGAAGACGTATTCTGACGGTCCTACATTCCTTGAGGATGATTGGTATACGCCGGATGACTATTTCATTGTATTGCTAGATGGCGTGATGCCGAAAATGGATGGCTTGGAAGTGTTAAGTCGTTTAAAGAGTGATCATGCTAAAACAAATGTAACAGTTTCTATGATGACAGCTAGAAAAAGTGCGAATGATATTAAGGCAGCATTATGGTTAGGTGCTGATGATTATATTATTAAACCTTTCGAACCGTCAGAAGTCCTTGGGCGTATAGACAAGTTAGCTAATCGCTTGTTTGATAAGAGAGAATAGAAGGGGGAATACGCCTTGACGCATCCAGCAAAAAAGATACTAGTCGTAGATGATGAAGATATTTTACGCATGCTGTTGACAGATACATTGGAGTTTGAAGGATTTCTAGTAGATGAAGCGGAAGATGGCTTGGAAGGACTACGGAAGATTCAAGAAAATCAGTATGATGCAATTCTTTTAGATTATATGATGCCCCATTTGACTGGCTTGGAAGTATTAGAAAGAATACAACCACTGAATCTGGATATACCTGTAATCATGTTGACTGCTAAAGCACAGCAAGCTGATCAGGAAGTAGCTATGAAAAAGGGTGCTTCGTATTTCGTGCCTAAACCGTTTAGTCCAGCTGAATTGATCGAATTACTGAAGTCTATCATTTAATTCAGAAAAACGTCCTCTCCACTTTCTGTGGAGAGGACGTTTTTCATTTATTTTCAGGATATAAAATACTTCCATCTTTATGATTAATAGCTTGTATGACAGTGGTTGATAGGTCGTGAATCGGATAAGGTTTTGTTAAATAGTCATTTACTTGAAACTGCTCCATGAGTTGAGTTTCCTTTTCTAGTGAAGAGGAGATAATGATTGGGATCGTTGACGTCATCACGTCTTCTTTCATTTTTTTAATTAAATTCCAACCATTCTCATCGTTGGAAAGTTTTAAGTCTACTACAACAGCAGCAGGACGCATTTTTTGTATAGAACTAAAAGCCTCTTCTATTGCGGAGTAGTATACGACTGAAAAATCATGAGTAGACAATTCTTCTCCTAGTAGTAGCGCTATATTCACGTCGTCTTCTACTATCGTAATAAGAGGTTTCTTTACATCAATAGATTCTATAGGTAGCCGTTGTTTGAGCGGCAAAGAAAAGAATATCGTTGTGCCAACATCGATAGTTGATTCAACCCATATCTTTCCCTCATGATCAGTAATAATCTCCTTACAAATAGATAAACCAAGGCCCGTACCACCTATTTTCCTTTTCGAACTATTGTCAAAGCGATAGAACTTTTCAAATAGGTGACTGATATCTTGTTGTGGAATTCCAATTCCTTCATCTGCGATTGAAACAATAATTGAATCCTGCTGATTCCATAGTGTCACTTTTACGTCACCGCCATCGGGTGAAAACTTCAAAGAATTTCCTAATATATTAGTAAAGACTTGTTGTATTCGCCCTTGATCAGCTACAACTGTAGAGGACCAAGTCATATCTCGAATAGAAATAGTATGCGTTGAGGATTGAACAGTTAAATTATCTACTGTTCTTTTTGCAATTTCTACTACAGAAACATCATCCATGACATATGTCTGACGTCCTGACTCCATACGCTGAATATCTAGAAAGTCATTGATCAAAGCAGTTAATCGATTAGCTTCACTATGAATTGTTTCTAAATATCTTTTTTTCCGCTTGTCATCCATCTCTTTGTTCAACAGTAACTCAGAAAAGCCTAAAATGCTTGATAACGGTGTTCTTAGTTCATGGCTTACAGTTGATACTAACTCTGTCTTCATCTTATCCACTTCAAATTCATGCGTAACATCACGATGAACGAAGATGGTTCCTACCATTTCACCTTGTATCGTAATTGGAACACTATAAACATTCATGACGCGTGACGTTTTAGAAGGCACTGTGATTACATAAGTAATGTGGTTAATTTCTGTATGGTTTGGATCTAGTGCATTATTCAAGAAGTTTCTATATTTATCAGGTTCTTCAATTTGCTGCATGAAATACTTTTCCCATTCATCTCTTGTCCATAACTTATTATCGGTTTCCGGTTCCATTCCTAATAATTCGAATAGAGTGGCATTGTACTTATCGCCTTCATCATTAGTTGAAACGAAGCGAATACCTTCATTAATATTATCTAAAATGCTCTGATTCAACTGACGTTCGTGACTAATTAATTCATATTGCTCGATACGGTCTACTGAAAGGGCAATGCGTTTGATCAAGCCGTATAAGTCTGCCTGATCCTCTTCAGTAAATGGTTTTCCAATACGTGAGATTATAGATACCACACTTAGCTCGTTTGTTGAATTATAAACACCAGTTACAAAATCATAAACGTAGGTTGTATTGTCCGCTATACCTTTTTCATATTCTGCTTCACGTTTGATCACGAAGTAGGGTTCGGTTTCTAGTCGAATCTTTATATAGTCCAAGCGCTCTGATTTCACTTTATTAAAGAATGATTCAGACATCCCCTTTAATGAATAGATATCACATTTCGGGAACCAAAGGAAACTGACGTCTGAGTGATAAATTGTATTGAGGTAAGCAGCAGTTTGATCACAGACTTCTTGCTTATCTAATGAAAACGACTGTAAATTACTTAAGCCATTGTATCGCTCTAGACGTACACGGGAGAAGCGTGCCTCTGATAATGCATACTCCATTTTTGTCTGGCGATGGAATAACTCTTCTTGTTGTGTTAGCAATTCTTCATTTTGTGACAGTAGTTCTTGTTCGTTGGATTGAATACGTTCTATCATTTCGTGAATAGCTCGTGATAAAGCGCCAATTTCATCTTCTTTCTTAATCGGTTGGAAAAGGATAGTTCCCTCTACCTCATATTGGTTGGCAGCGTGCGTTATTTTCTCGATGGGACGTATTACGCGATTCATCACATTCCATACCATATAGATTGGTATGGAAAGAAAACTGAAGCCGAGCAACGTAATAAGTAAGAAGAATAAATTTGTTTGCCTTTTTATTTGTTCGTAAGACTCTGAAAGATCATTTTTGACGTTAAGGCTGTAGTCATTGGCATATTGAATAAAATTATTTACAGACTGATTCGCTCCACCTTTAGCCAAATCATGTAGACCTTCATAATCATCAGATTGAACAAATTGAATTGCTTTTGGCAATGTAATATTCTCATATTGTACTAAGAAGTTATCAATCTCTCTAATGGTTTTCTGTTCTTCAGGGGTAAGAGAAAGTGCCTTGAACTCACGAGAATACATATGAATTTCCGTAATTGCCTGATAAGCTGCATTTAGTTCATCTTCTATCTGAAACGCATAGTATCCACGTATTCTAAAAAACAAATCCTGGATAGAGTTTGAAATTTCTTCGACTAATTGCGCTTTTTCGAATGTATTCTGTTGTTTTTTTTCAGTTTCGTTCCATGAACTTTTAACATATGCATACATACTGCCCATACCTAGTACGGCGATTAAAAGTGAAACAATAAATACATTTATATATTGTCGGCGAATACTTTTCTTATACGACATAAGGTTTCCCCTTCCTACCTACCTTCTTCTATATATCTATTCTATCATTTATAGAAGAAAACGGGCAGAAAGTTATTTATAATTAGCCGAAACGTCCATTTATATAGTCGTCTGTTAACTGGTCTGTAGGGGAGTTGAATAGTACGGATGTTGGTGCCATTTCAATCATTTCACCGTGTAAGAAAAATGCTGTTTGATCAGAAATTCGTGCTGCCTGTTGCATATTATGTGTCACGATAATGATTGTGACCTCTTGCTTAAGTTGTGTGATGAGTTCTTCGACTTTATGAGTAGAGATAGGATCAAGCGCTGAAGTCGGCTCATCCATCAGCAATACTTCAGGTGATACGGCTAATGCGCGAGCGATGCAAAGTCGCTGTTGCTGACCACCGGATAAACTCATGGCAGGTGTGTGCAGACGATCTTTTACTTCGTCCCATAATGCAGCTTTACGTAAGCTGTCTTCCACGACTTGATCAATGAGTTCTTTTTTTCGGACCCCTTGAATTTTTAAGCCAAATGCAACATTTTCAAAAATAGATTTAGGAAAAGGATTCGGCTTTTGGAAGATCATACCGACTTTCGTGCGTAGTAACTCAACAGGTAATGTAGGAGAGAAAATTGTTTCATCCATATATGTCAGTGTTCCAGAAATATGCACGTTTGCTTGTAGTTCGACCATGCGATTGAGTGTTTTCAAAAAAGTAGACTTCCCGCAGCCAGAAGGCCCAATAATGGCGGTTGCTTCTTTTTCGTGAATGGTGACGTCCAAGTTTCTTAGTGCGTGTGATGTTCCATACCATAGATTTAGTTTGTCTGTTTTATATACGGGCTTATTCCAATTTGCATTATTCATCACGTGAAGTTTTGGTTCTGCTGTCGTTTCTTTAAGTACCATCGGTTGAAAACCTCCATAATATTCGTTAATTTAACTGTACAGGAGGTGTGTTGAGGGAGTATGAAGGAAATGTTAAGAGTTTGTAAAAGTGATTATAATTTTTAAAGTAGTACAATCCCGATACACTAGCATATTTTTCTGGAAAAACTTCAGCCATCACCTGCATTTGTCTAAAATAAAAAAGGAACACAATTAAAAAAGTTGTGTTCCCCATTTGCTTATTCAAAAATATACTGTAACGCACTTACTGCTTGTTCTACTGATTCTACGGTTACATGTGCTTTGCGTGAGAGTTCTTTTAATGGATGGTGATGGTTTTCTTGTCGAATCAAGATTAGCGGTTTGTCAAAAGCGATTGCGGCACTCGCATCCATCGCAGTGTTCCATTGCTTATACTGTTCGCCAAACAATGCAATCACGATATCTGATTTCTTCATGAGGATCTCAGTTCGTAAGTTATTGAAACTTGAAGCGGCTACATCTTTGAATATCTTATCCGGCTGTTCCCCCAGAATTTCCTCGCCGATATTGTCTGAACGGTCATGGTCTTCCATTGGGCCGACAAAATCGATAGGTAATTGTAAGTCCTTTGCTTGCTGTTTGACTTCTTCTCGCCAAGATGTATGAATCTCCCCAGCTAGGTATACTGTTAATCGCATAAAATATCCCCTCCTAGTTTGATAGCCTTCATTGTATCATGCTTGTCCGTTTCGTTCAGCAGTATGGTACACTGAATGAAAAAGAGGAGCGATCATTAAATGAACGGACAAAATCGAGCAGATGTTAAGCCAGGTTTACGCGTGGCTATTATTTTGAAGAAGGATCAACGAAGTGGTGTGAAGACGGAAGGTGTCGTTAAAGATTTATTGACCAATTCAAGTTTTCATCCGCATGGTATTAAAGTGCGGTTAGAGGATGGACAAGTTGGACGTGTAGCAGAGATTTTAGGTTAAGAACTAAGGTGTCCTACACCGCACAGGCCCTCCCGAACGCGACCGCCTGGAGCGCAGTGAAACGGTAACTTACTCACCATCTCAAATGTATAAACAAAACACATAGTAGCCATCGCTATGTGTTTTTTGCGTTTTCAGGACTATTCGCAACTAGACGTTCATAGGATAAGGTATGGACAAACAGTTACACACATTGTCTAAGCAAAAATTGGAGGCGGATGAATCATCGAAACGAAAAACAAAGCGGGTTTGACTAGACGGGATATTTTGAAAACAACAGGGATTGCTACAGGTGTTTTATTAGGAGGCGGCCTGATTGGCGGTCTGGTCGGATATAAAAGCAAGAAATCCAAAAATGTTTTAAAAGAGGACAAGACTGAACAGGTGGACTTGGAAGTAGGTGGGTATGGCCAAATGTTTTTCGCCAATCCGAATGAATTTGACATACTATCCGCTGCTATCAAACGAATTTTCCCTGAATATGAAATCGGTTCAGGAGTGTCATATTTCATTGACAATCAATTGGTAGGTAACTACGGAAGTAATTTAGAGAAATATACGCAAGAAACGCTACGTCTAGACGAATCTACACAAAGCGATCAGACGCATCTCACACGCGGGGAAATATTCAGGCAAGGCATTGCGAAACTAGAAGAAGAAGCGATTCGAGTGTTCGGCAAATGTTTCGTCGAGTTGGAAGAAGAACAAATGGACTGTATTTTAAATTCTTTCAAACGTAATGAAGTGAGCATGCCAGATGTTTCGTCCGGGTTGTTCTACAGTTTGTTGCTCTCTGCAACATTGAAAGGAATCTATTCTGATCCGAACTATAACGGCAATCTGAATATAGAGGGCATATCAGAGCATCAACTATCTTTTCTCAATGAAATTGAAAGTGAGAAAGCCCTCAAACTAGAACCGCAACCCGTTGGTAGTTTAGAACAGTGAGCAGAAGTTAGAAAATAAGCTAACATCGATATCTTTTTATACGAAAAGCCTCGTCTATGCTCTAGACGAGGCTTTAGACTGTACAAGCACTTAATGAGTTCAAGGGGTATATGGTACACTGGAAAAATAGAGGGGGGCTGAATTCTCATGTATGAGTTGAAGACGAAGCAAACCGACAATAGTGTAATTGAATTTATTGAGAATGTAGACAATCCGAAAAAGCGCGAGGATGCCTTCCGATTGCTTGACATCTTTACCGAGACTACTGGTTATGAAGCGAAAATGTGGGGGCCTAGCATCATCGGATTTGGCTCTTATCATTATGTATACAAAACGGGACATGAAGGGGACGCACCGCTTGTAGGATTTTCCCCACGCAAGGCGAAAATCAGCTTATACTTCACAACAGGTGATTCTGAACGTGAACAGCTACTGGAGAGATTCGGTAAGCATACAAGCGGTAAGTCTTGCGTGTATATTACCAAAGTGGCGGATATTGATGTGGATGTGCTGAAGGAGTTGATTCAGCAAACTGTTACATTTTTAGAAGAGTTATATCCAACTGAATCGGAATGAAAAAAACGAGAGGTGATTATAGCCTCTCACTTTTTCTGATTAGTTTAATACTAGAATAGCACTCATAGTTAACGTAGTGAACTACCCACCACTTAACATCCTATCCGGCTGTTTGAAGTGGGGGCTTCTCGACTTATCGTTGCTTTTACAAGCCAACAAAAACAGACCTAGCTAACCCTCTTGTTCCAAAAGTTTTGTATTCATGGTTTATTCATTTGCTAACAAACGAAGGCCTTCATTTTTGATATTTAGAGCAGAGTTATAGTCCCTATCGAGTACTGAACCGCAGGAACAACTATAGACCCGTTCCGACAATGGCATTTCTTTTTGATCGCCACAGCTAGAACACATTTTTGTAGAAGGAAACCACTTGTCTATTTTGATTAATCGCTTTCCCTGTTCTTTCAGTTTATAGTCTAAGAATGACGTAAACATTCCCCATCCATTATCATGGACACTTTTTCCGAAACGGAGGGCTTGCGACATTCCTTTCATATTCAAATCTTCTATGATGACAGCATCAAACGAAACAGCTAAAGATTTTGACTTATGATGCAGGAAGTTCTTGCGTTGATTAGCCACTTTCTCTTGCAATTTAGCGACTACCATTCGTTGCTTATTCCAACGAGAAGAGCCCTTTGTGCGCCTAGACAGTATGCGTTGTTCTTTTGCTAATCGAGCCAACATTTGACGATAGTAGCGGGGATAATTGGCTTTCTCATCTTCGCTACTTACGTAAAGTTCAGCCATCGCAAAATCTAATCCAACGATACTTTCTATTTCTTTCTGAACGATTTCTTTTTCATATTCAGTTAAGATAGAGACATAATATGCGCCTG
>NZ_JAPMIW010000030.1:0-33915 GCF_033088395.1 Sporosarcina sp. GW1-11
GCGGGAGCCATCCGCCAGCGCCGCAGTGGGTTCAGTGATGAATTACATTTCTACATATAGAAGCGGATTGATGTGTCTGGAACTTACTACTAGTTAGTAATGTGTCGTAGCTCGACTTTTTTATGTTACTGAAGTTAGTGAAGGTCAGCTTTCTATCAACGCTTCGGCACGTGGGGGATTGCCTCCCGCCAGGAGCCAACTAGCAAAGGACGCTAGTTGTCTCCTAGCTTCGGCCGACCCCGCAGTTGTGCCTTCGCTAGTGAGTGCAGAGTAGTTTTAGTAGGCTTTGTTACATAAGAAAATTCACTTTTAGACTTCAACGTACTATGCCATTTACTTATCCTCACAAAACGAAGGCGCCTTACAAGCGGTAGGCGGAGCAATAAGACGGATAGGCGCCCTTCCTATCTGGCTTATTGTGGGAGCCATCCGCCAGCGCCGCAGTGGGTTCAGTGATGAATTACTTTACCGCATACAGAAGTGGATTGAAGTGTCTAGAACTCACTGAATCTCTTACTAACTTCAAAGAGCTATACCACCTACTTCCCCTCACCAAATGTAGGCGCCTTACAAGCGGTAGGCGGAGCAATAAGACAGATAGGTGCTCTTCCTGTCTGGCTTATTGTGGGAGCCATCCGCCAGCGCCGAAGTGGGTTCAGTGACGAATTACTTCCCCGCATACAGAAGTGGATTGAAGTGTCTAAAACTCACTGAATCCCTTACTAACTTCAAAAAACTATGCCACTTACTTCACCTCACCAAACGCATCCGCCAGCGCCGTAGCGAGTACAGTGGTGATCACTTATGCAACTAGGCCTACAAAAACTTCAGAATAAGTCTCGTAATAAAGGAATAGGATGATATATTGTCGAAATACTCTAATAAGGGCAATTACGAAAAAACTGTAAATGGAAAGGGGCAAGACAGATGAAACTTACTAACTACATCGACGGGGCATGGCAAAAAGAGGCGGCAAACTATGCGGCTGTGATTAATCCAGCGAACGGAGAAGAGCTAGCACATGTACCGCTTTCCACAGAAGAAGAGGTTCAGCAAGCGGTAGCGGCAGCGAAGAAGGCGCAGAAGCAATGGGCGCTTGTACCGGCACCGAAACGTGCGGACTACTTATATGAAATTGGCCGGCTGATGAAAGAAAAAAAAGAGCACCTCGCGCAAGTACTGACGAAAGAAATGGGTAAAGTAATAGAAGAAGCACGCGGCGAAGTACAGGAAGGTATCGACATGGCCTTTTATATGGCGGGAGAAGGTCGTCGTTTATTCGGCGAAACGGTACCGTCTGAGCTTCAAGATAAATTCGCTATGAGCGTACGTGCTCCTATTGGCGTCGTTGGCTTGATCACTCCTTGGAACTTCCCGATTGCGATTGCGACGTGGAAGTCATTCCCAGCCATTGTAGCGGGTAATACGTTCATTTGGAAGCCGGCAACGGAAACTCCGTTAATGGCGTATGAAATGGCATTGATTTTTAAAGAAGCAGGTTTGCCAAATGGTGTGGCGAATATCGTCTTCGGATCGGGTGCGGATGTTGGAACGGCACTGATTGAGCACCCGGATGTACGAGTGATTTCGTTTACCGGATCAACAGAAACGGGTCGTCAAGTGGCGGAACTTGGTGGCCGCCACTTGAAGAAAGTCTCATTGGAAATGGGCGGTAAAAATGCAGTCATTGTCATGGACGATGCAGATCTCGAATTGGCAGTTGAAGGAATTTTATGGAGTGCATTCGGAACGGCTGGGCAGCGCTGTACGGCATGTAGCCGAGTAATTGTTCATGAAGCAGTCAAAGAGCAATTGCAATCGCGACTGATTGAAAGTATGAAAGAGTTGACGATGGGTAATGGGCTGGATGAATCGGTGAAGGTCGGTCCTGTTATCAATGCAAAAGCACTTGAGAAAATAGAGAGTTATATAGAAATCGGTAAGCAAGAAGGTGCGAAGCTAGTGGCGGGCGGAAATGTCTTGAATGAAGGAGACTTTGCGAATGGTCATTATTTCGAGCCAACGCTATTCGTAGATGTGGCATGGGATAGTCGCCTCGCACAAGAAGAAATTTTTGGTCCAGTCGTTTCGCTCATTACAGTCGGCAGCCTCGATGAAGCGATAAGTACGGGCTGTCGAGTTCAATTTTCTCGCAAGATGTCAATAAAGTGTTCCGTGCACAACGCGATTTGGATACAGGAATCGTCTATATTAATGCAGGAACGACAGGCGCAGAAATTCATTTACCGTTTGGCGGGACAAAAGGAACGGGGAATGGTCATCGGGATTCAGGTGTTGCGGCGCTTGATGTCTTTACGGAATGGAAGAGCATATATATTGATTACAGCGGTAAATTGCAACGTGCACAAATCGATACAGAATGAACTACAGGAAGAAGGGATGGGCAGATGAAAGTTGTCGTATTAGGTGCGGGATTAATGGGAAAAGAAGTAGTTCGGGATTTAGTGAAGCACGATGAAGTGAAGAAAGTTTATTTAGCAGACCGAGCGATTCGGCAGGCGGAAGATTTTGCGGAGCAACTGATGTCCGATAAACTCGATATTCTCTTACTAGATGCCAGGAATGACGTGCAGTTGAGTGATGTTATTGGACTTGGCGATATCGTCGTCAATGCGCTATTTTATACATTCAATGAGAGTGTTGCTCGCTGTGCAGTCGAACGCGGTGTACATGTTGTCGATCTAGGTGGACATATCGGTGGCGCTACGGATAAAGTCTTGGCATTGCATGAACAAGCGGCTGCTAAAGGTGTAACGCTCATTCCAGATCTAGGTGTGGCACCTGGTATGATCAATATACTAGCGGGTTATGGGGCTTCGACACTTGATGAAACGAGCGAGATCAAGCTTTACGTCGGTGGTGTACCTGTAAAACCTGAGCCACCACTGAATTACAATGTGGTCTTTTCATTGGAAGGGTTATTTGACCATTACACAGATTCTTCTCGCGTCATTCGTCAAGGACATGTGGTCGAATTGCCTTCATTATCTGAAGTAGAGTCGCTTGAGTTTACCGGTTATGGCACGATGGAAGCTTTCCATACATCAGGTGGGACTTCAACGTTACTAGAATCATTCCCTACGATTGAGACGCTAGAATATAAGACAATTCGTTATCCTGGGCATGCAGAAAAGATGAAGTTATTAGTCGATCTTGGCTTGCTGTCGAGAGAATCAGTAATCCAAGTAGATGGCAAACCGTTGCGTGTGCGTGATGTGATGCTAGAACATCTGACACCCCAATTACGTCTTGGCAACAAGTCGGATGCAGTATTATTACGTGTCATCGTTAGTGGAATGAAAGAGGGACAGCCGAAAACAGTGACGTTTAATATGATTACTGAAAAAGACCAATCGACGAATGAAACAGCGATGGCACTTGCGACGGCTAATACGATTTCCGTTGTGGCGCAGATGATTGGTAACGGCGTGATCACAAAAAGAGGTGCGTATCCACCCGAACAAATCGTGCCTGGAAATCTCTATATAGAAGAAATGAAAAAACGCGGTGTAATAATCGAAGAACAGTCATCGTAAAGGAGGACACGGAGATGGACTTTACATTTACAGATGAACAAAACATGTTACGCAAGGCAGCTAGACAATTTGTCGATGCGGAAATTATGCCGCATATAGCGAAATGGGATTCGCAAGGTAGCTTTGATCCGGGAATTTGGAAAAGGCTTGCGGATCTCGGGTTCATGGGGGTTTGTGTGCCTGAAAAGTATGGTGGCAGTGGCATGGATTATAATTCATTAGCTATTTTATGCGAAGAATTAGAACGTGGAGATACTGCATTCCGTACAGCAGTTTCGGTGCATATCGGACTGAATTGTATGACGCTTATGCAGTGGGGAACGGAAGAGCAAAAGCAGAAATACTTAGTTCCACAAGCGAAGGGTGAAAAGATCGGTGCCTTCGGATTAACGGAACCCGGTGCTGGGTCAGATGTGTCAGCGATTCAGACGACTGCCGTGCGTGACGGCGATGCGTATGTAATCAATGGGCAGAAAACGTGGATTTCGCTTTGCGATTCAGCGGACCATTTCCTCGTCTTCGCGTATACGGATAAATCAAAAAAACACCACGGCATTAGCGCGTTCATTGTAGAACGAACGATGCCTGGCTTTTCATCAAAAGCGATTAAAGGTAAGTATGGAATTCGTTCAGGTAATACGGGTGAACTGTTTTTCGAAGACGTTCGTGTGCCAGCAGCTAATTTAGTAGGCGAAGAAGGTGAAGGATTCAAAATCGCCATGGCAGCGCTAGATAACGGGCGATTTACAGTGGCGGCGGGTGCGGTTGGTCTGTTAAATGCTTGTCTTGAGGCGAGTATTGAGTACGCTAAAACACGCGAGACATTCGGTAAGAAAATTGGTGAACATCAATTGGTACAGCAAATGCTTGCGAAGATGGAAGCGGGCTATCAAATGAGTCAACTTCTCGTCTATCGTGCAGGTGAGTTGAAGAATAAAGGAATCCGTAACACGCGTGAAACGTCACTGGCGAAGTGGCAGGCTTGTGATTTTGCCAACCAAGCAGCAGACGACGCGGTGCAAATTCACGGCGCATACGGCTATTCAGACGATTTTCCCGTCGCGCGCTATTTACGAAACTCTAAAGCACCGGTGATTTACGAAGGTACTAGAGAAATTCATACGATTATGCAAGCGGAATATGTGCTAGGCGAACGTAGCGATAAGAAGTTAAATCGTATGTTACCGAAATGGCCATTTGAGGAATAAATTGAAACAAGCATAGTTTTGAGACTATGCTTGTTTTATCATGAATTACGAACCGACATAATCGCCACCATTTACGTGAATCGTTTGTCCGGACATATAGCTAGCGTCTTGTGAAGCTAGGAATACATAAGCGGGCGCATTTTCTACAGGCTGCCCACGGCGTTTCATCGGTGTATCAGATCCGTGTTCTGCAACTTTTTTTGCATCAAAGGTCGCTGGAATGAGTGGAGTCCAAATTGGGCCTGGAGCCACAGCATTCACACGAATCCCTTTATCGCTCAAGTTCAAAGCTAGTGACCGTGTGAAGCTTGTGATAGCGCCTTTCGTTGCTGAGTAATCAAGCAAGTCCTTCGAGCCGTTATATGCTGTGATTGAAGAAGTATTGATAATGCAATCACCTTTCTTCATATGTGCGACTGCAATTTTTGAGAGATAGAATAGTCCAAAGAAATTGGTTTCAAAAGTTTCTTTGAGTTGATTTGCTGTAATGTTCTCAATCGACTCTTGTGGAAACTGTTTGCCGGCGTTATTGACGAGTATATTAAGTTCGCCAAAATCCACAATCACTTGATGAATCAGCTGTTCACAGTTATCTTCTATACTAATGTCCGTCTGATATTTCTTCGCCTTACCGCCATAGTGTTCAATCAATTTAAGCGTTTTATCGGCATCCTCGTCTTCCTGGTCTGCTAAATAGGCGATCGCGACATTTGCTCCCTCTTTTGCGAATGCAACGGCGACAGCTCTTCCGATACCACTGTCTCCACCCGTAATTAATGCAGTTTTACCTTGTAGTTTATCTGCGCCTTTACGATTGGGATCATCATAAATCGGAGCCGGATGCATGTCTTCTTCTACACCTGGTTGTTCAGCTTGCGTCTGACCGGGTACTTGCTTATCAATTTTTTCGAATTTATCGTTAGTCACATGTATCCTCCCTCTATAAAGTTGATCATCAAAAGTATGCCCAGATTTGCATTAGACAAACATCCACAGATTATTGCTAAAGTTTTTTTCAAGATGCAACTCTGCGTGTTATAATGAATTGACAAACTATTCTATAACAGCTAAGGAGTGCAACTTCATGAAATTCAAACCGTCCAAAAAAATGTCCATATTTCCACCCGCTATTTTCGGTGACCTAAAAGCAGCTGCTGCGGAAAAGCGTGCAACTGGAGCTAACGTCATCGACTTAAGCCTAGGTAGCCCGGATCTGCCGCCAGACGAGCGCGTGCGTCAAGCGTTGTCTGAGCAAAGTGCACTGGCCTCATCTTACGGCTACACGCTCGGGGGGACGAATCGATTCCATGAAGCTGTTGCGAATTACTATAAACGACGCACAGGTGTTATCATCGATCCACAAACAGAAATCTTGCAGACGATGGGTTCGCAGGAAGGACTCGTCCATTTACCGCTAGCATTTTGTGATCCGGGAGACTATGTACTAACAACAAACCCGGCATATGTCGCGTACGATGCTGGAATCAAATTAGCAGGCGCAGTTCCTTACTATATGCCGTTGCTTGCAGAAAACGGCTTCTTACCTGATTTGAACGAAGTACCAGAAGAAGTGGCACGAAATGCGAAGCTACTCATATTGAACTTGCCGGGCAATCCAGTGCCTGCCATGCCAAATGAAGAATTCTTCAAAGAAGTTGTAGCGTTCGCAAAAAAATACGAAATTATCGTACTGCACGACGCAGCGTATTCCGAATACTACTTCACCGGCGATCGACCTGCGAGTTTCTTAACAACTCCAGGGGCGAAAGAAGTCGGCATGGAAATCAATTCTCTATCAAAAAGCTTTAGTTTAGCCGGGGCACGTATCGCATACTTCGTCGGCAATGCGGAGATGATTAAAGTGCTTCAAGAATTGAAATCCAACCTTGACTACGGCACATTCGGCCCGATTCAAGAAGCTGCAGCCGTAGCTCTTGATAACGGGGAAGAAATTACCGATTGCTTGCGTGCAGAATTTTCGAAGCGTCACCATGCGTTAATGAATGGACTTGCATCACTAGGCTGGGAAACGACTCCATCAGAAGGTGGTATGTTCGTTTGGGCAAAATATCCGTTTGACATAGACGATAAAGAATTCGTCTTCGAAGCGATTAAACAAGTTGGTGTCGTTATGGTGCCGGGAAGTATTTTCGGTACAGCAGGTGAAGGTTATGTGCGACTTGCGCTCGTTCAGAAAGTGGAATTGATTGAACAGGCGATTGAGCAACTTTCGAAAATAGTGTTAGTAAAGGCTTAATTAATTGACGAAAAAGGACCGCTAATTCACTTGTGAATTAGCGGTTTTTGAAACATAAATAGCCCTAGCCGATTGATACTTATTGAGGTTGTAATGATCAATGAATCTAGTGTGTTTTAAAATCTTATAAATAACAAAGACTCTTTAAAGTTATCAATACAAAAAAGTATAGTATAGAAAAGTTTCTGATTTTTTATTGTTCTTTCTATAAGAACAAATAAACAAAAAAGAACGAGGATACTTGAAAGGATATTAATAACCAATTTGCAACTTCCTTAAGATCAATTAACAGAGCTTAACAGAAAAAAGTATATCGTTTGGGGTATCGCTCTTATGGTGCTTGTTTTACGAGCGTTGGCATTTCAGCTCGTAAGATGAACTGTTCCCGAATCAGGCCATTTGTTAGTGCAGTAGCAAGCTTTTATTTGTCCGTCGTAGGAGCAGTTATTGAACGAATGATTTTGCCGTTGTTAAAATTAACAATGAGGTGAAGCATCTATGTGGTCATTTATGTTTTATGGTTTGTTCCTAATAGGATTGATCCTAATGATCGTAGCAATAGTTAAAAACGTTGCAAGGAATTATTGGTTGGCGGGATTAATTATGTATATTGTTAGTTTTTTAGGAAGTTGGTCTATTGGTCTCTACCTGCTTGTTATACCTTTTGTTTTATGGATATTGGCTTTAGCGCATTCGTTCGGTTGGGTGAAGAAAGGTTGGCAAAATGCACCTTTTGCAGTCGTCGGAATAATACTTTGGTATTTCAGCATTACAAATATTGATGATTATTGGTTGTTTCTTCCTTTCACTTGGTTATTTTAGTTAACGTTATTAAACTACAGGGTATTTAGGAAAGGTGGGTTCACTTGAACGGAATACTGGAAAGTGTGTACCAGCTCTCAGGCGTAGTATTACTCATATGTGGCATTTATTATTATTTTCATTTCAAAAAAATCAAGAGGGAAAGGAAACTGACTACAGTTGAACTTTCTTTCTATGTCATAACTCGAATTGCATTTATATTGTTTGCTGTTAGTTCATTACTTAAGATTTTAGACAAAGGTTAATAAACAAGAAAGTGTAATTCTTGAAGAAAAAGCAATCGGGCCATTTTCATGTCAAAATCTTTAAAGTTCTCTTTTGTGCTTCTCCTTATTCTTCTAACTGGGTGTAATGGCATATCGAAATATGACGATAACGAAACAGCAGCCATTGTAAAAGGACAGGAAATTACGATTGGTGATTTACGATTTTTATACCCCGACGATACTGCGTTGGATTATCTTGATTGGGCAATTAAATTTGAATTGGTAAAACAGGAAGTAGAAGATAAGGCCCTTGATATTACTGACAATTTAGAAGCTGACGGTGACTGGTTTACGAAACTACCTCCCAAAAACACAAAAGATGAAGGTGGGAAGCAAATTCGTCAGTACGCACAATCACAAGCCAAAAAGTTAGATATGAAACCAGAAGAATGCCAACGAGAATATGCTAAAAGAATGAATGAACAAAATGCTTATCTCATTACCTATCTTGAAAGTAAATGAAGTACCAAGATGAGCCTGAATTCTCTCCAAATGTTATTCGCTATATTAAATCTACTGCAATATTCACAATGGCGTTCTCTCCCATCGTTCTTATAACCTTGCTCATTAAACCTGATGTTTTTGGTATTGCTTTAATGATATTAATCTTTGGAATAGTAATTATTGGTGCGTTTGTAATACTGACTGCCGACCATAAATCTAAATAAAATGGACGGTGGGGGTATTCTGAACAATCTAAAGAAGAGTATAAGGACTTTATGAAAAAGGTTATGAAAAAAGACTATCCAAGTGGTCATTATATCGTGAATGGATCCGCCAACTTCACTCTAGCAGACGAAGATGAAAGAAAATACATGATCGAAGCACAAGTTGAATTCACTGTAGGTAATGAAACATAAAAATAGCGTAGTTGAGAGCAATATCTCAACTACGCTTATTTTAATAGAAATTTTAAACTTTCGATTCCGTAACATCCTCTATCGGTTTCGCCCGATAGACGGTAAACGATAAAATAACCGAGACAATCGACATCGCAAAAGCAATGAAATAAACGAGTTCGACCCCTGCAACTAATGCTAAATTCACCGTAGTAGGATCAGTTGGTGTAGCGGATTGATCTAAGAATTTTAATTGTCTAGCATTCATAATACTTATGAAAACCGAGACACCAATCGCACCCGCAACTGGCTGCAACGTGGACATGACAGCTGTTCCATGTGGGTACAATCGTTTAGGTAATTGATTTAATCCATTCGTTTCTGCTGGCATCATAATAGCGGATACGGTCAACATGAGTAAAATATAACTAACAACGACGATCCAAATAGGCGTATCAATGGTTAATCGACTCATCATAAACATCGTTGCACATAACACAATACTTGAAGGAATCATGAGTACACGGGGTCCATATTTATCAAATAAATGCCCCATGAACGGTGACATAATACCATTTAAAATACTACCTGGTAACAAAATCAGTCCAGCTGTCGCAGCGGTTAGGGCGAGAGGTCCTTGCATATAAATCGGTAAAATAATTTCCGAAGCAAACATCGCCATGATGATGATTAAAAACATGAGAACTGCGTGTGTGAACATTGGATAACGGAAAACGCGCAAATCCATAACGGGCTCTTGTAATTTTAATTGTCTCATTGCGAAAAGGGCGATACCGATCACGCCTGTGCCGATGAACAGCAATACGATGGGACTCGCAAAGCCGTTCGCGCTTTCACCAACAGAACTGAATCCATAGACGAGTGAACCGAAACCGATTGTTGAAAATACCAATGATACATAATCGATTTTAGGTTTCGTCACTTCAGATACATTGACTAAGTATTTATAACCAAAGGCAATGGAAAATAACGAGAATGGAATAACGAGGATGAATAAATAGCGCCAACCTAAATAGTGAACAATGACTCCAGATAATGTAGGTCCGATCGCGGGCGCAAACATAATAACGAGTCCGATAAGCCCCATGATTTTCCCGCGACGTTCGGGTGGGTAAATGAGCAAGAAGACGTTGAAAATAATGGGCATGAGTAAACCGGTTCCAACGGCTTGAAAGAGTCGGCCGGTTAATAAAATAGCGAAAGTTGGCGCGCTCGCTGCGATAATGGTTCCGATGGTGAATACGGTCATCGTCCCGATAAATAATTGTCGGATCGTGAACCATTGCAGTAATAAGGCTGAAACAGGAATGACAACAGCCATGACGAGCATGAAGCCAGTCGCCATCCATTGTACAGTTGGTAAAGTAATTGTAAATTCATCCATCAGCGTGACGAGTGCGATATTTAATAATGTTTCATTCAAAATAGCGAAAAAGGCGCCAATAATTAGAGTTAACATGATAGGCAGAACTTTGACATTCGGATTGTCTACTAAGTATTCGTATTGCTTTTGTTCCATTTAAAAACCTCTTTCGTCGATCAAGTGAATTATAATTATAGTTACTGCACGACTTATTGCAATTTTCAAGAGCGTGGTGATTCATTTTTTTTAGCACACTGTAACCAAATCAATAAACTTCAGTCTACTCCAATAACAGTAACTATTGGAGAGGATGAAGGATATGAAGAAAAATAAAGCGCTAGCCGTCGTCAGCATCGTCGCGGTACTCGTACTGGCGAGCTTTCTACTGTGGCCAAAAGTAGGAATCAAGTCAGCGAAATCGGTACTTGCGGGTCAGCCGTTGACGTTGTATTTTACATCACCAGGTACAGTCGATGCATCGAAGTTTTATGTAACGGATCAGCAGAATAAAAAAGTGCCCGCAAAAATGACTTATGGCAATGAAAAAAGTTCATTAAAGATAGGCGAGTTACCACCTGGCGAGTATCAAGTACATTTGCCGCTAAATAGCTTTGGTGGTTGGCAACGCGCGGCGAATTCAACGGTTTCATTTGCTGTGATTGAATCGGTTCAACCGGTCACATCGGTGAAAGAGATTGAGAAGTTTTTTGCGCAAGTAAAGAAACGCAATACCTTTATGGGTAGAGACGATGTCGTGATGGAGTCAGCTTCTGAAGATAAAGCAACGGCGCAAGGGAATTCCAATTATTCCGAAACGAATCAGCAAGTGGCGGGTGTCGATGAAGCGGATATTGTCAAAACAGACGGCGACTTCATTTATGATGTTACGAACTACGAAGAACTAATGATTACAGATATCCGTAATCCGAAGAACATGGTAAACGCTAGTGTGACAAACTTTGGCGGTCAGTTTTATCCGAGAGAATTGTATGTAGATGATGACCTCCTTGTAGTAATCGGTAACCGACAATCACAATCGCCTGATGCGATGACTTCCAATCGCATCATGCCTATGCAAGAGCTTTCCGTTATTCGTGTCTATGATGTGACGAATCGAAAGCAACCAAAACTACTGCGCGAAGCAGGGGCGGAAGGCTATATTATCGGCACGCGAAAAATTGATCAGCACGTCTATATGATCACGAATAACCAGCCGATGTATTGGATGACAGATATGCCAGTTGAAGGCGAACAATATTTGCCGAAAGTTTTTGATTCTACTATAAACCGTACGTCACAACCGATGGAATTAGATAAAATCTCCATCTTGCCTGGTGCGATGGAACCTTCTTATTCTGTCATTACGGCAATCGATATTCGCTCCGCAGCTGAGGGCAGTGTTCAGACGAAAGCGTATTTAGGTAGTGGTGAACAACTGTATATGTCGAAGGACAATATCTACTTAACGTCCACGCAATATGATGAAGGGCGGAGCTATATGGCAGGAAATAGTGAAGTATTCAAATTCGCATTGAACGGTACGTCGATTAATTTCCAGCAAACCGCCCAATTAAAAGGAACGATTTTAAATCAATTTTCAATGGATGAGCATGATGGCTATTTCCGGGTCGTGACGACGGAAGGCAATCTATGGGATGAGAAAAATGTTGCCAAAAACCATTTATTCATTTTAGATAGCGAGATGAAGCAAGTCGGTTCGGTGGAAAATCTTGCGGTCAATGAACGAATCTACTCTGCGCGTTTCATCGGAGATAAAGCCTATATGGTGACATTTCGCGAAACGGATCCGCTATTCGTCATGGACGTCGGGGATCCTAGAAATCCGAAAGTGTTAGGTGAGTTAAAAATTCCGGGCTTCAGCAATTACTTGCATCCGCTTGCCGATGGACATTTAATCGGCTTCGGCTACGAGACTGTTGCGAAGAAAAATCCACAAGGCGGGGAGCCAATTATCCAGACGCGGGGGATGAAGATTTCCTTGTTTGACGTTACAGATTTCGCCAATCCGAAAGAACAAGCGTTTGAAATCATTGGAGAGCAAGGTACGTATTCCCCTGTTCAACATGATCACCGTGCGTTGTTTATTCATCCAGCAAGAAATCTCTTCGGCTTTCCGATTACTGTTTACAAGGAAGGGAAGAACGGTAATTATCTGCATCTTGAAAAGGTTGGTGCGATGATTTATGAAATTACTGCAGAGAAAGGCATTACGATGAAGGCGAATTTGACTGATTCAATTACGCAGGATTATATGGATTGGGAGAGAGAGGTTCAGCGTTTGTTGTATAGTGGCGATGCCGTGTACACGATTGCCGCGGGTGAAGTGAATAGTTACTCGTTGGATGGATTTAGAGTGTTGGATGTAGTGGAGAAGTGATAGAGTAATTTGTGTCCGCGCTCATAGAAATCGTTCTCGCGCTCATAGGAATCGTTCCCGCGCTCATAGGAAGCGTTCCCGCGCTCATAGGAATCGTTCTCGCGCTCATAGGAATCGTTCTCGCGCTCATAGGAAGCGTTCTCGCGCTCATAGGAAGCGTTCTCGCGCTCATAGAAATCGATCTCGCGCTCATAGGAAGCGTTCTCGCGCTCATAGGAAGCGTTCTCGCGCTCATAGGAATCGTTCTCGCGCTCATAGGAAGCGTTCCCGCGCTCATAGGAAGCGTCCCCGCGCTCATAGAAATCGATCACGCGCTCATAGGAAGCGTCCCCGCGCTCATAGGAAGCGTTCCCGCGCTCATAGAAATCGATCACGCGCTCATAGGAAGCGTCCCCGCGCTCATAGAAATCGATCACGCGCTCATAGGAAGCGTCCCCGCGCTCATAGAAATCGTTCTCGCGCTCATAGGAATCGTTCTCGCGCTCATAGGAAGCATTCCCGCGCTCATAGAAATCGATCTCGCGCTCATAGAAAGCATTCTCGCGCTCATAGAAATCGTTCTCGCGCTCATAGAAATCGTTCTCGCGCTCATAGAAAGCATTCTCGCGCTCATAGAAAGCGTCCCCGCGCTCATAGAAATCGTTCTCGCGCTCATAGGAAGCGTTCCCGCGCTCATAGGAATCGTTCCCGCGCTCATAGGAATCGTCCCCGCGCTCATAGCCTAACCGACCTCAATACAAAAACATTGTATTTTCATCCCCCGTCCAGTAAGCTGTAAGGAAATAGGCAGATAAAATCTAACTACCCATATAAACGAAAAAATGGAGCCCTTTCTATATGAAAGGAGCTCCATCTAATTTTAGTGGACTAATTTTAGTAAATATCGATTTGGTCAGCGGGTAGTGGTATACCAATATAGTGACCTTGTACCGCATCGATTCCCATTTCCTTCAACAAATTAAACTGGTCTTCATTGACGACGCCTTCAGCGACCGTATATAGGTTCAACTTTTTGGAAAGCTGAATAATTCCTTCTACTAACTTTTGCGTCTTTGGATTACTAAGTAAAACTTCGGTAAAGATCCGGTCGATTTTGATAGTTGAGACAGGCAAGTGTTGCAAATAGCGCAACGATGCATAACCTGAACCAAAGTCGTCTAGCGTGAATTGGAATCCGAGGTTTTGAAGCTCGGACATTTGAGTGAGTATAGATTGTTCTTCCTCCGCCTTGAGAGCGAATGTTTCTGTGAACTCTAAGTATACTTTGTTTGCCGGACAGCCTGTATCGTTTAAGATAGAGAGTAGACGGTCTTTCCATTGTGGATTCAATGATTCTCGAACAGAAGAGTTAATGGAAATGTCCATATCCGTACCCGCGCGGTGCCATTTCGTCGCAAATGTCATCGCTTCTTCTGCTACGTAGGCTCCGACTTCTTCTATCAATCCATTTTCTTCTGCGATGGGAATCAATTCATCAGGACTAATGACGCCGAGCTCCTCATCTTCCCAGCGAACCAATGCTTCATAGCAAGTAATCTTATTGCTGGCAATATCGAATTGCGGCTGATAAGCAACGTGTAATGAATTTCGGTCTAGCGCTGTCAGCATTTTACGATCGATTTCAAGACGGCGATTTAACGTTTTATGAGACGCGGCAGAGAGTGAAGCGATTCGTCCGCCACCTGAGCTAATGACTTCATTCGCAGCCGCAAGAGCTACTTGATATAACTGCACATATGTTTGTTGATCTTCGGGGAAACGTACAATCCCGCCGCTGATCGAAAGCGTTTGTGCGTTATGACTTAAGTAAATCGGTTGTTGTTTTAGAAAATCATAGAATCCTTGAATATACCAATCACCAAATGCTGTGAGGACGACGAAACTATTCGTGTCAATCCGTGCAATCGGGCTATCTTGGAAATAACGCTTTAGACGATTAGTGAATTCTTGAATCAGTTGTGTTTCAGAATCTGAAGATTGTAATTCTTTCATAGTGAAGTAATGATCGATTGTTAAATAGACGAATGAAAAATGAAGTCCTTTGCTAACCCGCTCATTAACGACTTTTTCCAATTTGTGGCGGCTCATTAATCCAGTTTCTACATCAATAAATGCGATTTCTCCTAGCTTTTCTTGCAAGCGGATATCTTCTGTAATATCCAGTTCTAAGAAAAGTGCGGATTGTAATTCGCCTTCATCGGTAGTGGTAGGGACAGCTAGCATATTTACAAAAAACGGCTTGCCGTCGCGAGACATTTTTTCTACTTTACCTGACCAGGACTGACCTAACAGTAAACGATCCCAAATCGAGTTGACGACCTTTTGGTTTTCGGCGCGATCCGAAAACATTTGCCAAATAGATTTTCCAATGATGCGTTTAGGTGTCCATCTACTCACATGTAAGTAATTTTGATTTGCATAGGTTATTAGTCCTTCACCATCTGTATGGATGACTAATTGAAATTTGTCGAGACTATTGACTAATGAGTTATATTCTTTTGTTTCAGGGAAGTCGATAGTATTCATTAGAGAATGCTCCTTTCAAGTTCTACTATATAACTATTATAAGCGAATATCGCCTTGTGTCTATATTATAAGTATGAACTTTATACTATACGTAAAGAAATCAGCAATTATTTTTAGGGGTGATGGATTATGTTACGAGTGAAAGGAATTATGATGATCGTCATAGGTTCAATGTTATGGGGGGCTACAGGACCTATGATGGAATGGATTTTGCATCATAGTGATATGTCAGTTTCCATGATGTTGATCTTGCGTCTGACGATAGCAGGAGCGGCTGTTCTTTTATTATTAAAGGCTAAAGGCATACAAGTAGGGCGTCCGATGAGGCAGAAACTGTGGTTGCGAAAGATGATCGCATTCGGTGTGGTGGGCATGCTCGGTGTACAGTTTGGATTCGTTCAGACGATTGCGTATAGTGACGCTGTAGTAGCTACACTCTTTCAATTCGTCGCGCCTGTTTATATCATTATTTTATTATCCGTTACCCAGCGTACCTTTCCTCCGGGTGGGCAAGTGATTGGAATGATTGTCGCATTGTTCGGCCTGATTCTGTTATTGACGAATGGTTCGTTTTCTAGCATTTCATTGAACTCAACCGCCATTATATGGGGCGTAGTTGTTGGATTCGCCTTTACATTTTATACATTGTACCCAGTCGTTTTGATGGCGGAGTGGGGCGTATTACTCGTTGTTGGTTGGGGGATGTTCATTGGTGGAGTAACGTTATTCATTATCAATTTACCGAAATTCTTCATGAATCTAGCGGTCTTGCTTGATGGCCCGGCGATGGGTATGTTGCTGCTCGTTATCATCATGGGGACGCTTGCCTTTATTCTGTTCCTGCAAAGTATGACGTACATTTCTCCTGTAGAGACGAGTGTATTGTCTAGCTTTGAACCGCTAACTGCGATGGTAGTATCTGTCGTTTGGCTAGATCAACTGATGGGTGTCTGGCAAATGGGTGGTGCGATCATCATGCTACTCGGAGTCATTTGGTTATCTGTAGGTGGCAATCAAAAGAAGAAGACCGTGGCGCCACCAGATCCAATTCAACCATATGAACCATAACCCGCTAAAACATGCTATCGACAGCAAGTTTGACGGGTGAGTAACGTCATAGGAACACATCCGTCTAAAATGCGCGAGTACACTTCGCGTTGCCTTTGTTGACAACAAAAAACTCGCTTATCCAATACGCTGGATAAGCGAGTGTACTTTATTTCTTTTCATCAATTTCTAATGTTGTGTTATCTGAAAACGTAACGTCTAGATCAAACTCATCGTAATCATCAAGACCGTACCATTGAAGAATCTTATCGATCGCTTGCTCCTGCGTCGTCTTACTATCGATCAAGATCTCGATAAACATAGGATGCATACTATTAATCGCTTCATTACCTTTTTGATTTACTTCTTGAAACTCATTCAGATATTCCGCGTCACCAGGCTTTACACCTTCATAATCGACTTCAATCTTCTTATCATCTTTCTTGATCGTCAAATCAAAATCCGTGAAGCCATAACTATCACCAGTGTTAATGGTACTGCCTTTACCTTTCTCATCCTCCTCAAAACCAATGGCTGTATTATTATTTGGTGGATCTTCCTTTTTGGAACAGCCCCCGACTACTAAAAGAGACGAAATTCCAATAATCGATAATATTTTGTAAAAAGACATATGCTACATCCTTTCTAAGTAATGGTAATTATATTATCACCTAAAAAGGGGAGCGCTAAACAACGAATTTCTAATTCAGTAGGTAGTAAATTATTATTTATAGATATTTTCGCTCAAGAATAGAACCTAGCATTTGGCGAATGGGCAGAATTTGTCCATTAGGCAAGCGAATCTTTCCGTGGTAATATCCGACTATTTGACTGACAGACATTTTGCGAGTGAAATACTGTTCTAGCGTTTGGTTTTGGAAGAACGGTTTGAATAGTAAGGAAATATCGTCTGAGAACTTAGTGTGAATACGCCAAGGATTCATGAGAAGATCTTTATCTCGTTCAAATACTACATCTTCATGAAATTTATACATCGTACCCTCTACGAATACGGCATTTTCAGTAATACCTGTTCCATCTGTCCAACTTCCTCCTAAATTTAATCCGACCCTTTTACCACCTGTCCGCTGTGAAGCTGTTGCCCATTCCCAGTTCGCCATATTGGACCAAACGCCCCGGCTGTAATCGTATACGGCAAAGCTGTAATATGGATTGAAGTCATAGCGTCGATCTCCAACTTTAACAAAACCGCCCGTTGGTAAAATCGTATGCTTGGATGTGAAATGGAAAGAATCACGACTTTTTGGGACTACAACATTTAAAGAGTCATCTTTTTCAGGATGTATAATATGCAAATCTGCATGTAAAATTTCATTATCAAAGTTTGGAATGGTTACAGATAAATGCGTTTCACCTTGCATATGAATGACCTGAACTGTAATTTCATCATGAATGAATTTAATACTATCCAATGGTTCGTGTGGCATGTGGACGCGTCGCCCAAAAGGTATAGATATTTGCTTTTCATAAAATCTTTGTGTTTCGTAATTCAATATGTAAATTAGGCAAAGAGCTTTGTAATCCAAGTGGACAATGGTTGCGGAAAATAATAAATCTTCTCCATAGATGGACCAATGATTCCATCGTTTCTTTTTCATGAACTGACCTTTTAGGTTGCTGATTACTAATGGATTATGTGAAAAACCGATCGAGTCGGGATTAAGAAGACCTTTAGAATCGCATAGAGGTACCGTTTCTGGAATTTGCCTTTCTTCATGCTGCATCTGTCATACCACCTTCCTTGCCTATTGTCTTTTCTATGGCTAGTTGATATACTCTATATTGTATCAGAAACGAGGGGCATTAGCTCAGCTGGGAGAGCGTTGCGCTGGCAGTGCAAAGGTCAGGGGTTCGAGCCCCCTATGCTCCATAAACAAACTTGTGGTAGTTCTTGAAGTGAGTCTTCGAGAGCTACCACTTTTTTTGTACTATGGAATGAGAAATAGCATGTATCTACTAGCATACCGCTTAAAAAGCGGAGATAAAACTATTTCATAATACTTGTCGCATAAATATGCGCTATATAGTATATTAAGACAGGTAGTAGCGGATATTTGTTTACCGCATAGTTTATTGGCAGTAGACAGTGCTCTATTAGTAACTTATAATTTCTTTAATTCACAAGGTTTGCAAAAAGATAAAGAAAGAAGGGAAATGAATGAAGAAGATTGTTTCAGCAGTAGTACTCATCCTTATGTTGATCATTGCAGGTTGTAGTAACAGTGATAGTGGAGGAACGGTATCGACAGAGAAGTCCACTTTAAAAAAGATCCAAGACAATAAGAAGTTAGTAGTCGGGGTCGCACCAGGTTATTTCCCTTTCCAAATGAAAAGTACAGAAGGCGGATTTGTTGGATATGACATCGACTTAGCAAACGCTATTGGTGAATGGCTGAAAGTAGATGTAGAGTTTAAACAATTCGTTTTCGATGGTTTAACGCCAGCCCTTCAAACGGGTTCAGTGGATCTGGTCATCGCGGGTATGACGATTCGTGGCGATCGCGCACTAGCGGTCAGCATGACAAATCCATATTACAGAACAGGGCAAGCAATTATGGTGCCTTCTGCAAATAAAGATATTAAGTCTTGGGAAGAACTTGATGTAAAAGGTAAGAAAATTGCGGTAGGTGTAGGAACAACAGGTGCACTACTTGCAAAATCCCTATTCAAAAATGCTGAAGTAGTAGATTTTGATGATTTCCCTCTTGCGGCTACGACGATGGGTTCTGGCCAAGCGGATGCTGTCATTTATGACGAGCCAGCTATTGCTGTTTGGCGCTTGCAAAATGAAGGGAAAGTACATCAAATGGAAGGCTTGTTGTCTTCAGAAAATCTTGGAATCGCTTTAAAGAAAAATGACTTTGAAACGATTCAGTGGTTGAATTCATTCTTGCATAGCTATATCGATAGTCCAGCAGAATTGGAATCTAGAAAACGCTGGTTTGAAGAAAGTGACTGGCTGAATAAGGTTACGGAAGACTAATATGGGCGGATATGAATATGACTTCAGTGTAATCTCACAAAACATGGACATCTTTATTGAAGGTGCGTTAAAGACGCTGGAAATTTCAGCGATTGCGTTACTTCTTGCTATTCCAATCGGTGTAATCGTGGGAATGGGTAGGATTTCCCGCAACCGATTATTACGTTGGCTATCTTCCGCTTACGTAGAAATTATGCGTGGTGTTCCGTTGCTAGTGTTGCTAATCTGGATTTTCTTTGTATTAGGACAGTTCTTGCAGCTCGGCTCGTATTGGGGCTCGATTATTGGACTTGCGATTTTTACAGCGGCATTCATCGCGGAAATCGTTCGCTCAGGTATTCAAGGTGTGCCAAGAGGACAAATGGAAGCGGCACGTTCTTCAGGTATGAGTTATTGGCAAGCGATGCGTCTAATCGTTTTACCACAAGCATTCCGTCGCGTTCTACCACCGCTTGCTTCACAATTCATCATGCTAATTAAGGATTCTTCTTTGATTTCTGTAATCGGCGCAGCAGAATTGACATTGAATGCGAAAAACTTAGTTTCCACTACGTTCCGTTCAATTGAAGTGTGGACGTTCGTCGGTCTGATCTATTTCGTCATGACGTTTACGCTGTCCATGATTATTCGTGCGATCGAACAACGACTGTTATCGAGGGAAAACCAATGAGACCTGATGTGAAGGAGTGCCAGAAATGATTACTATTAAACATGTCAATAAAACATTCGGTATGAACCAAGTGCTGACGGACGTCTCACTAGAAGTGCCTAAATCCCATGTAGTCGCAATCATCGGCCCAAGTGGTGCAGGTAAGTCCACGTTAATCCGAACAATCAATGCACTAGAACCAATCGATAATGGAGAGATCATAGTAGACGGTATTTCCATTCATGATAAAAAAGTAGATATCAATAAAGCACGTACCGAAATCGGCTTCGTGTTCCAAAGCTTTAATCTGTATCCATTCTTGACAGCGTTACAAAATGTGACGCTTGCACCGATTCGTGTTAAAGGGCTAAGTAAAAATGCTGCTGAAGAAAAAGGGCGCGAATTGCTCACTTCGCTAGGATTAGGTGATAAATTTGATGCTTATCCAAACCGCTTATCAGGCGGCCAGCAACAGCGTGTTGCAATCGCTCGTGCGCTTGCGATGGAACCTCAAGTAATGCTGTTTGATGAACCGACATCTGCGCTAGATCCTGAAATGGTGACGGAAGTATTGGATGCCATCCGCAAGCTAGCGAAAGAGGGCATGACGATGGTTGTCGTGACACATGAAATGGGCTTTGCAAAAGAAATTTGTGATGAAATCATTTTTATGGCAGACGGTAAAGTAGTGGAACAAGCTACGCCTGCTAAGTTCTTTTCGAATCCAGATACCGAACGTGCTAAAAACTTTTTATCTAAAGTGTTAAATCATTAATTCATAACCTTTTCTTGTCATATAGTTTGGCAAGGAGGGGTTTTTTTGTATGATCGACAAGCGGCAGTGCGTTATGCAGATAAATGGTGGGATAGTAGGAATTCAGCGTTTCCTATAGTGGATGATGATTGTACGAATTATATTTCCCAGTGTCTATTAGCAGGTGGTGCACCGATGCATGGCTATCCTAATCGCGAAAAGGGTTGGTGGCTACGCCAGGGGACATGGAGTTTCAGTTTTACCGTAGCTCATTCATTGCGTTGGTATTTAGCTACTTCTAAGAAAGGTTTAACAGCAACTCAAGTAGGCTCGGCTGAAGAACTTCAAATCGGGGACGTCATCGCATATGATTTCCAAGGAGATGGACGTTTTGATCATTCGACCATTGTGACGGCAAAAGACGGCAATACACCACTAGTCAATGCACACACTTATAATGCGTATCACCGAACATGGGACTATAAAGATTCCTACGCCTATTCACCTAATGCAACGTATATTTTCTTCAAAATAGATGACTATTTCTCTTAAAGAAAAACTAGGCGTTCGAAGTGTTTTTTTGCTTCTCCCCTAGTAACTACCCGCCAAGTTAGGTATACTTAGAAGCAGTTATAGTACACATGCAAAGGAGAAGGTTGAGTGTGAATGAACAAGCATTATCGGTTAGAGAGGCCATCGTCAAGCGGCGCTCGATAAAAAACTTTAATGGTCAACCGATCGAACCTGAAATTATACCTGAAATAATAGAAGATGCCGTTTGGGCACCGAACCACGGAAACCGTAATCCTTGGCGCTTAATTGTCGCTGCAGATGAGCAGTATGAGCAGCTTCTTGAAGTACTGAAGGAATTTGGCGTAGCGAACTGGAAGCAACTTTCCGATGAAGACTTAGACAAGCAAATGAAGAAGTTTACATCTGCAAGTGCAGCTGTTTTCATTATCGTACCTGAAGATGCACGCCAAAAAGAACGATTGGAAGATTTTGCGGCTGCGAGTATGCTAATCCAAAATATTCAATTGCTCGCGTGGGATCGAGGCATTGGAACGTGCTGGAAAACACCACCATTCCTAGATAATCCGAAATTCCGCGAACGTTTAGACGTACAACCAGGTGAACGCATCATCAGCATGCTTCAATTCGGCTATTTCGATACATTACCTAAAGCAGCTCCACGTAAAACGAACGAAGAAATTATTACGTATTTCGGCGTTAGTGAAGAAGAATAAACCATAAAAACAGGCATCCTCCGTTGCGGGGATGCCTGTTTTTATGGTTTTTATTGTCTCCGCGCTCATAGACCTTGGTTTCACGCTCATAGCCCCCGGTTTCGCGCTCATAGCCCCCGGTTTCGCGCTCATAGCCCCCGGTTTCGCGCTCATAGCCCCCGGTTTCGCGCTCATAGCCCTCGGCTTCGCGCTCATAGCCCTAGGCTTCACGCTCATAGCCCCCGGCTTCGCGCTCATAGCCCCCGGTTTCACGCTCATAGCCCCTGGCTTCGCGCTCACAGCCGAATCAACCTTACATCCCCAGCTTCTCAACCTCACCATAATAACTACCAATCACACGTAACCCTTTATCAAAATTCTCCAAATGAAAATGTTCATTAGGTGCATGGAAATTTTCCGTATCCAAACCAAAGCCCATCAACACAACAGGTAAATTAAGAATCTCGTCAAACGCAGCGACGATTGGAATCGAGCCGCCACCCCGCGTATAAACAGTCGGCACGCCGTATACTTGTTCATACGCTCTGCCAGCCGCTTGAATTACTTCATGATCATAAGGAGTTAAATAGGGCTTTCCTTTATCGAACTCGGTCACTGTCACTTCACAGCCAACAGGTTCGTGCTTGGCGATATGTGCGCGCAACTTAGCGACGATTTCATCTGGATCTTGATCAGGTACTAGACGACACGTAATTTTCGCGCCAGCTTCTGACGGCAATACAGTCTTGATGCCCTCGCCTGAAAACCCTCCGAAAACTCCGTTAATCTCTAATGTCGGACGTGCCCACGTACGTTCTATATACGAATAGCCAGGCTCACCCGTTAGTTCTTTGACGCCAACTTCTTGTTTCACCGCATCTTCATCAAAATCAAGAGCTGCCCATGCTGAACGCTCTTCTTCCGTTAAATCGCGTACTTCATCATAAAAACCATCAATCGCAATCGTACCTTCTGCATCGCGGAATGAAGCTAAAATTTCAACTAATGCATGAATGGGGTTTTGAACTCCACCACCATATAATCCAGAGTGCAGATCACCTTTTGGACCTTTTACATCGATCTGCACGCCTGCCAAGCCGCGTAGACCATAGCAAATTGCAGGCTGTCCAGGACCGTACATACCTGTATCGGAAATAACGATTAAATCAGCAGCTAGTTTATCTTGGTTATTCAGAATATATTCTTCCAAACTTGGGCTGCCGATTTCTTCTTCGCCTTCAATTATCAGCTTCACATTGACCGGAAGTTTCCCGTCCAATTTCATTAGCGCTTCAATCGCTTTGACGTGCATGAACACTTGCCCTTTGTCATCGCTTGCTCCGCGCGCATATAATTTATTATCACGTATAGTTGCTTCGAACGGCGGTGTCTCCCATAAATGAAGGGGATCGACAGGTTGTACGTCGTAGTGGCCGTAAATTAAAATCGTCGGTTGGTTTTTTGCATGTAACCAGTCTGCGTAGACGACAGGTTGACCCGCTGTTTCTTCAATAGAAACGTTCTCAAGTCCGGTCTTTTCGAACATTGTTGCTAGCCACTCAGCCGCTTTTTGCATATCCGGCTGATGTTCCGTAAGTGCACTGATGCTTGGTATCGCCAAAAAGTCTTTTAGTTCCTCTAAATGGCGCTCTCGGTTCTCTGTGAAGTATTGATCCAATGATTGTAATGTAGTCATATGAAACCCTCTTTTCTTTGGACTTTATCTTACCCACAGTATAGCAGAATTTCTATATTTCATAAGGTATAGGTGCTTGTGAAGAGGGCAATCATTTTGTAAAACTTACTAAAAACGTACATCTGAAGTTAACGGATATGCATATATTTGTGTTATACTAACTTAATTAGAAAACGTGGATTTAGAGAAAAGTTTTATGATTCTTAATTAAAAATACACAAGAAATGCTGGGGGAGACGCAATTGTTTATTGCATTAGGACTTTGTTTATTTTTGTCCTTTTTTTTATCGGGAAGTGAAACAGCTTTAACTGCCGTGAATCGCATGAAGGTTCAGCTACGTGCAGATCAAGGAGATCCGAAGTCGATTAAGTTACGAAAATTAATTTCGAAGCCAGATCGAATGATTACGGCCATTTTAATTGGTAATAATATCTCAAATATTTTAATGCCGACAATCGTGACGATGATTGCGATTGATAAAGGGTTAAGCATTGGATTATTGACAGGAATATTGACGGTCGTTTTAATTATATTCGGTGAAGTGTTACCTAAAACGATCGCAGCGACTTTCGCAGATCGAATTGCCTATATCGTAGCACCGCCAATTACTATCCTTGTTAAATTACTCATTCCGTTAACAGCTATTTTGGCATTGTTTACAAACTTCTTCGTTCGTTTGATTTCAAAAGGGGCTGTAACAGAAGCAACGCTTACTAAGGAAGATGTACGTTCTATGGTAGACATCGCATCAACTGAAGGTACGTTTGGGCAAGACGAGTCGATTCGTTTGAAAGGTGTTCTGGACTTTAGGGATAAAGTCGTCATGGATGTCATGGAAACACATCGTACGGATATTATTTCGTTGTCAATGGATTCCACATATGAGGAAGTTCGTGACGTAGTATTACAGTACGCTTACACGCGTTATCCAGTATATGAGGAAAGTATTGACAAAGTAGTTGGTATTTTTTATTCGAAAATGTTAATCGAGTGGTCAATGTTTCCGCAGCGAAAGTTTTCGGAAGTGATTGATAAGCAACCATTATTTATTGTGCAAACAGCGAGTGTAGAATTGGTATTTACACGCATGTTGGCACAGAAAAAACATATGGCGATTGTGTTGGATGAATACGGTGGAACGCTAGGGATTGTAACGCAAGAGGATATTATTGAAGAAATGATTGGGCAAGATATAGAAGATGAAACAGACGTTGCAGAAGAGTCGATGGTGTTTGAGAAGGATGAAAATCTTTTAGTTTGTCAGGGACGGCTGGAGATTGAAGATGTCATTGAGCTATTAGATATTGAATTGCCGACTGACCACGACACGATCGGTGGATTTATTTTCCAAGAATTGGGTCATATCCCTGAAGAAGGCGAATGGTTTGAGTATAATTCGTTGTTGTTTGAAATTGAAGAAATGGACAGAACACGAATTTCACGTCTGAAGATTACAAAACGGCAGGAGCAAGAAGAGGCCATTCAAGCATAAATCATGTCAAGTAACCTTACATAAATGTAAGGTTACTGAAAGAGAAACCGATAGTTTGTAATGATTGTGTCGGGCATAATAAAGGTAACAGCTACCAATGGAGGTTACCTATTATGAACACTGACTTAAACGCATTATATGAAGAGTATGGTCGTTACTTATATCATTTATGTCTTAAATTGACTCGAAATAAAGAAGAAGCAGAAGATCTTATGCAGGACGTCTGGGTGAAAGTAGTTCGCTACAGTGGTGAAATGAGCGAAGTGAATCGTATGAAGGCGTGGTTAACTACGATTTGTATGAACACCTTCCGCGATCGTTACCGTAAAAATGTGCGTAACAGCCAATACGTAATGAATCAACCTGATACATTAGACGTTCCGATTTTAGATTTAGTTCCCAGCAATGAAAAAACACCTGTGGAATTGATTGAACAAAACGACATTCAGATGCTCGTTCAGGAGAAAATCGGGGAGTTAGACGGCATTTACCGCAAGACGATCGAATATTTCTATGTGAATCAATATTCGCTAGTGGAAATCGCGAGTCTGATGAGTGTATCAATCGGAACAGTCAAGTCACGCCTATTCCGCGCGAAGAAGTATTTGAAGGAATTACTAGTACAAGACCAAGCAGCACAAGAATACGTCATGGCCTAAGCTCACCTCGCGTGGGCTTTTTTCTATGGAAATCAAAGGAGTATGCGTGTATTGAGGGGAAGTAAGTGGCATAGTACGTTGAATTTAGTAAGTGATTTGGTAAGTTCAAGCCACATCAATCGGTTTCTGTACGCAGAGAAGAAATTCATCATTGAACCCGCTTCGGCGCTGGCGGATGGCTCCCGCAATAAGCCAGAAAGGAAGAGCACCTTTCCGTCTCATCGCTCCGCCTACCGCTTGTAAGGCGCCTGCGTTTGGTGAAGAAAAGTATGTAGCCATAGTACATTGAAGTCTAAAAGTGAATTTTACGATGTTCCAAAGCCCACTAAAACTACACTGTACATACTAGCGAAGGCACAACTGCGGGGTCGGCCGAAACAAAGAGACAACTAGCGTCTTTTGCTAGTTGGCTCTTTGTGGGAGGCAATCCCCCACGTGCCGAAGCGATGATAGGAAACAGACCTTTACTAACTTCAGTACCATAAAAAAGTTGAGCTACGACACATGACTAACTAGTAGTAAGTTCCAGACACTTCAAACCACTTCTATATGTAGAAATGTAATTCGTCACTGAACCCACTTCGGCGCTGGCGGATGGCTCCCGCAATGAGCCTGCCGCTTGTAAGGCGCCTACGTTCAGTTAGGAAAATAAATAGCATAGTACATTGAAGTTGAAAGGTTTCATTCGGTAAGTACCAAAGCTCACTAAAACTACACTGTACATACTAGCGTAGGCACAACTGCGGGGTCGGCCGAAACAAAGAGACAACTAGCGTCTTTTGCTAGTTGGCTCTTTGTGGGAGGCAATCCCCCACGTGCCGAAGCGATGATAGAAAGCTGACCTTCATGAAATTCAGTAACATAAAAAAGTCGAGCAACGACACATTACAAACTAGTAGTAAGTTCAAGATACATCAAACCGCTTCTATATGTAGAAATGTAATTCGTCACTGAACCCACTTCGGCGCTGGCGGATGGCTCCCGCGATGAGCCAGAAAGGAAGTGCGCCTTTCCGTCTCATCGCTCCGCCTACCGCTTGTAAGGCGCCTGCGTTTGGTGAAGAAAAGTATGTAGCCATAGTACATTGAAGTCTAAAAGTGAATTTTACGATGTTCCAAAGCCCACTAAAACTACACTGTACTCACTAGCGAAGGCACAACTGCGGGGTCGGCCGAAGCCAGGAGACAACTAGCGCGCCCTTCGCTTGTTGGCTCCTGGCGGGAGGCAATCCCCCACGTGCCGCAGCGACAATAGAAAGCCGACCTTTACAAACTTCAGTACCCTAAAAAAGTCGAGCAACGACAAAAAAATCGACCTCCATCTGAATCGATAAAGGTCGCTTCATTCATTATTCAGTTATCTCTGCCAGCTGCTTATTCAACTCAGCCAAACGATCCTCCATGCCAGCCAACCGGCGCTCAGCATTTTCAATCATCTTAATATGCCCAGTAGACTCCAACTTCTCCATATCACCCTGCAAACTAATATAATCCATCTTCAACTGCAAAATTTCTTGTTCCAATTGATCCTTGTTCATTCGAGAAAACCCCTATCTACGATTTTCCCTTAGTGTAACATATCCTGCTGGTTTACGTTTCGGAAACTCTAGTAAATAACGGATTACTTCTAGCACCTTTTCCTCTTCAGAACCGACCTGTAGCTTCAATTGACGTTTGATGGCACGTTCCTTTCGCGCCTCATGCAATAAAGGTTCCATAATCGCATTCAATAAATTCGACTGCGTCACTTTGCGTCCGAGACCGAGGTGGGTGAAGCCATTTGATTCTGTTGGAAAGCCTAGGTTTGATTCGAACTCGTTTTGGGCAAGTACAATACAAGGAACACCGATTGTGGCTACTTCATATGGTGTATACGCGGCATCGCATAAAATCATATCCGCTTGTGCGAAGAGAGCCAATCGATCTTCAGGTGCGCGTAGAACTTTTGTTTTCCTGCGGCTTAATGCCATCAATTGAATTTCGCTTACATCATGCACATAATTTGGTCCGATGACTACAGAAACAGCTAATGGAATTTGTAATTGCTTAATATGTCTCATCGCACGGTACGTTAAATTACCGGGATCTTCATCTCCAAATGAAATGACCAAATGTGGTGAGTGTGAAAAAGGCTTATCCTTTAAACCTGCTTGACGGAACGAGTGTAAGGAACTGTCGACCATAAACGTCTCAAAGCCAGCAATATAATGGTTAGGAAGCGGTTCGTGGGTGTCTGTGTATAGCGTTTGGATGACCCAATCCGCTTGTTGGCCACCTTCGCCGAAATCATCAAAATGCAAAATACTCGGTACCAGCTCTTGTAGCTTGGCCATTTCATCTTTATAGCTAGAACCGCTATCACGTATTAATAAATCAGGCTGAAGACGCGTAACTAACTGGATGAGAGAAGATGGACCTTCAATCTCATAACATGTAAAATCAGTAGTCGGAGCTAGTGTTTCTGGATCATGTAAGAAAATGATCTCCGCTTCTGTTTTCAGTGTATTTGCTAAGAGCGTTGCACGTCGTAGAGGATAACTTCCTTTTCCGTCAGTTATTGAAAGATACATCACAATTGTTTTTTTGGCTTGTTGTTCGATTGGAACCACCCTTTCTGAACCTGCTTTGTTCCTCTCACCCTATGAAAAAGGGGAATAGTTTATTACAATAAGAGGAGAAGAAATAAGATTTGAATATGTACGATGGAAGGAGGACTCGCATGTTTGATTCGTTAGTGATGGATTTAATGTTGGTCGTATTAATCGGGGTAGGATCACAGTGGGTAGCTTGGCGTACAAGAATGCCTGCGATTGTTGTGATGGCGATTGCTGGTTTGTTAGTAGGCCCGGTATTTGGCTTAATCAATCCACAGCAATCGATGGGAGATTTATATGGACCGATTATTACATTTGCAGTTGCTATTATATTATTTGAAGGAAGTTTGAATCTCGATTTTAAGGAAATTAAAGGATTCGGTCGACCCGTTGCACGAATTGTAACGATTGGTGCGTTCATCGCTTGGATTGTCGGTTCTCTCGCTGCGCATTATATTGCGGGATTGTCATGGGAAGTGGCATTCATTATCGGTGGCTTGTTTATCGTGACGGGTCCAACGGTAATTTTACCGTTACTGCGACAAGCTCGATTAAAGCCTCGCCCAGCTGCCATTTTAAAATGGGAAGGAATCGTCGTCGATCCATTCGGTGCGTTGCTTGCGGTATTTGCTTTTGAAGTTATAAAATTTATCAATGACGAAGTAACGGCGAAGACGATGACGCTATTCGTAGGTGCTTCGGTGTTCTCCGTATTGCTAGGATGGGGAACGAGCCGGATTTTAGGGAATGCATTTGAAAAAGGAAAAGTTCCTGAATATCTGAAAGCACCGATATTATTTGGATTCGTGTTATTCGTTTTCGTTCTATCAGATGAAGTTATGCACGAAACAGGGTTGCTAGCAGTTACCGCGATGGGGATGACGATGGCTAATATGTCACTGACGACATTGCAGGATATCCGGCATTTCAAGGAAAATATTTCTGTACTGTTAATTTCAGGGATATTCGTCATGCTAACTGCCTCTCTTGATCCACATATATTAATTGAGATTTTAAATCCGAAAATTATTATGTATGTACTTGCGATGCTATTCATCGTCCGCCCGCTGTCCATTTGGATATCGACGATTGGAACGGATTTGACGGTGAAAGAGAAGACTTTAATCGGTTGGATTGCACCACGCGGAATCGTGGCGTTGACGGTATCTGGATACTTTGCGACAATTTTATTGGAAACGGGTTATAAAGATGCCGAACTATTGACAGCATTGACATTTGCGCTCGTATTTTCAACGGTTGTTGTGCATGGTTTCTCCATCAGTTGGTTGGCAAAGAAACTGAACTTGACGACACCAGAAGAATCGGGTGTGGTACTTATCGGAAGTTCTCGTTTTGTTGCAGAATTTGCGAATTCTATAAAAGAAGCGGGACATCAAGTGTTGATCGTGGATGATTCATGGGGTGGGCTATCAAATGCGAGGAAACTTGGAATCCCTACGTATATGGGGGACATTTTATCTGAGCATACAGGCTATCATCTCGACTTGACGCCTTACCGTTATATCGTAGCTATGACCAAAATGGACTCCTATAACTCACATGTATGTGCCGATTTCACGCCAGATCTGGGGCGAGATTCACTGTTCCAGACGTCCACACATAAGCGTGGGAAAGATCATCAATTTAATTTGGCAACCGGTCAGATTTTGTTTACACCGAATTTGTCGATCAATGAATTAGAAGAGCGCATGAATTCTGGCTACGTCTTCCGTAAAACATTGCTAACGAAACAGTATAGTTATACGCAATATTTACGCGAACGAGATGATCAGTCCGTATTGCTATATATCCTGCGTGTAAACGGTGATATGGAATTTTTCACAGCTGATAAAGAACTCCAAGCCCAAACAGGCGATACTATTGTTGCGCTATCGACACTGAATAAAACGATCGAACGAACGCTGGATCGTTTAGAAGAGAAAAATGGTAACATGCCGATCGACAAAGAAGTAATTGAAACTAAATTTTTAGAAGATCCATTGAATGAAAAGCCGGAGATTCCCGGTGAAACACCTCCGAAAATCGATAAAACTATAGAGTAGTCACTAAGCACATCAGACAATGCATACAGTCTGATGTGCTTTTCATTTCAAAAATGTTTAGAAGCAGAGAGAACAGGGTATTAATAGTACACATAAATTACGAAGCAGCTTCGCATAGGTAAGAAGGTATACATGATGAGCTGCAAAACGACCTTTAGAAGGATTGGTTAACTAGCTAGCTTTTCGTAAAATAAATAGTAAGTGCGTACAGGGAATATCCAAATGGAGGTGGATACGATGAATGCTGTAATGGGGTTTGCGAGTGCCGCGGATCATCTGCAAAGAGTTGACGCCGTTCGCAGAAGAAATGCGGAAACAAGCTATGAACGACAAACCGAATTTCTTAATCAGACAAAAAGGACGAAGGCTGATTTAGAGGCTTTGTTGCGAGGGGATGTACCGGAGACGCAAACGGTACAACCAAAAACAGACTTCAATAAACTTGACGCAGGTCAAATGCGAAATATTGTGGTCCCGCTCGGCAATAACTTAGAAGAAACGATTGATTTGTGGCGTGATGTTCGACGAGAGGCTTATTCGGAAGTTGAACCAACGACTGCTGATTATCAACTTGGCAGTAAAGCATCAGCAAAAATAACAGAAGCTGAATTCCTGCTGGCATTACACAATCGCGCAAAAACGATTCGCGAACATATGTCATCTGGCATAGGCTTTACACCAGCTAATTCTTCAACAGAGCGTGCAATGTATCGTGTGCAATTGCATTACAACAATGCATTTTCCGCTTATGACATCCAGAGTCAGGCAAGAAACAACCGATACAAAACCGAATGGCCTCAAATGAACGTCAGCATCTAATCGAAATCCATAAGCATCACCATGTAAAGTCTGTTTCCTCCAGTGAAATGGGCTTTTTTACTGTATAATAAGAACACCTATATTCAGTAGAAAAGGGGAATGGAAAAGTGGCCAAAAAACAGAAATTCATTAAAACGAATGCTATACGTATCGTAGAGAGTGAACAGATTGCCTATGAAACGCGTAGCTATGAAATAGAGGATGGTCAAAATGACGGTCTTTCTGTTGCGAATAAAACGAATGAGTCACCCAAAAACGTGTATAAAACTCTGGTCGCTATGGCGAGTAAAACAGAGCTACTCGTTTTCATTATCTCTGTAACGGAAGAACTCGACTTAAAAAAGGCCGCAAAAGCAGCTGGGTGTAAAAAAGTAGAGATGCTACCGATGAAAGAACTCACGAAAGAAACAGGTTACGTACGTGGCGGTTGTTCACCCGTTGGTATGAAAAAAGAATTGCCGACATTCATCGACCAACAAGCAGAAGCCCTTGACTATCTCTACGTTAGCGCGGGAAAAGTAGGTTTACAAATGAAGCTGGCACCAAGAGATTTAGCTTCTGTAACAAAAGCACAATTCGTAGACATCGTCAAAGAATGACAGAACGAGCGCGCATTTTTCTGTTACAATGACTATATGACAACTAGAAGAAAGAAGAATGTATATGCGTAATTTATTAGCTTGGCGATGGATCTTTTTCATTGGCGGAATGATGATCATGTCGCTCGGCATTTCACTTACAATTAAAGGGCAAAGGCTTGGCATCGGTCCTTGGGATGTACTGCACGTCGGTTTGTTCCAAAATATTGGGTTGACGATCGGTTCCTGGAGTATTATTACAGGCTTTTTTATCGTTATCGTTACATCGCTTATTCTGAAGGAGTGGCCTAGAGGGGGCACTTGGCTAAATATGATGATCATCGGTATATTTATAGACTTCTTCAACTGGGTACTACCGGATTTATCTTCACTACCCGCACATATTGCTAGTTTCGTACTCGGTGTTTTAATATTAGGTTACGGTGTAGGCATTTATGTAGCCCCTAATCTTGGTGCGGGTCCGCGTGATAGCTTAATGTTATTGTTTGTTGAAAAGTTCGGCTGGAGTTTACGCGCGGTACGTACTGGAATCGAAGCAACCGTCACCGTAATAGGATTTTTCCTCGGTGGACCTGTGGGGGTTGGTACACTTATTGTCGTATTATTCACAGGACAAATCATACAAACCTCCTTGCCGCAATGTCGTAAATTGTTATTAAAAATAACGAATCAAGAAGATGAAAAAGGGTTATTACACTATAAAGAAGCATAAGCGGAGACGCTGTGCTTTTTTTATTTGCTCATACATAGAATAAAAGGACGAAAGAAAGGATGATTAGTATATACGGGCATATGACAGAATATATGGGAACAGCTTATACAGGAAGAGGTATCATGCATAAGTATGATGAATTACTGGAGGAATCAAGAAAGACGATATTCTTAAAATGTCTGCCAACACACGCCTTATCGCAAGTACTAAACGATTTGGCGGTGTACTTTGTCAATAAAGGACATAAAGTAGATCGTTTCATGAATCCAGGTTACGTAGATAAAACCGATGCAATTTTTGTGAAAGAATTAAGTCTATTCATCTTGCAAGCTTCTCATCCGATTTCATTTGAACCGACGGATATAGGAGGACGTCATAAAGTATTTTGCTTTTATGATGTCTATCACCAAGAGCAGCTGTTTGACCATCAAGATGAAGTGGATCAATTGCTGAAAGTAGGGAAAGTTTGTTTTGAAAAGTCGATGGCAGCGCTGAAAGAAGCGAAGAACATTCATGATGAATGGGAAGCTGTCAATATTCAACGCATGGATTGGACACGTCACGAAGAAATGACGGAAGAACTGAAAGCAGAGATATTCGGGACGATTGAATTGGCAAAACCTAGTCATACGGCTCATCGCATTATAGGCTCGTTGTCCGCAGGCAGTGCACATGATTTCATCCCTTCCATAACGAAACGGTTGAAGCGTCGGCTACTGATCAAAGGATTACCGGGTACGGGGAAGTCCACGATGATGCGCGCACTAGGCGAAGAAGCAAACCGCAGGGGAATTGATGTGCTCTACGGTTGGTGTGGTTTAGATCCGTCAAGTATCGATTTAGTGTTGTTTCCCGAACTATCGATTGGATTATTCGATGCGACCAAACCTCATGCTTATGATGCCGAAAGTCCGAGAGATGAACTAGTGGATATCGTTCCATTGTGCGCTGAAGACGAACAGCTAGAGACGCAAATTGAAGGCATTCGACAGAGATATCAAAAGACTATTACAGCGGCAGGAAATCATATGCAAGTGGCGATGAAATCCCAAAACAAAGTCAGAGTTCAACTCGATCGTGCTTTGAACGTAGAGCTATTTGAAAAAAAGTTGCAAAGTTTGTATGCTTTAATTAAAACGATCGATTGACGAGTCTCGCGCTCATAGATTCGAGTTAGGCGCTCATAGCCTCTGGTTTCGCGCTCATAGCCTTGCATAATTACCTTACAGTAGACAGTATAAGAAAGCGCTCCTAAAGGACAGACTACATCCTGAGGAGTGAGATCATGACTAGAAAAACGTATGAATATGAACTGAAAAAGAAAGTGGTGGAGCTTTATTTTGA
>NZ_JAPMIW010000031.1:0-28235 GCF_033088395.1 Sporosarcina sp. GW1-11
GCTCATAGACCTTGTTTTCGCGCTCATAGACCTTGTTTTCGCGCTCATAGACCTTGTTTTCGCGCTCATAGACCTTGTTTTCGCGCTCATAGACCTTGTTTTCGCGCTCATAGACCTTGTTTTCGCGCTCATAGATCTTGTTTTCGCGCTCATAGACCTTGTTTTCGCGCTCATAGACCTTGTTTTCGCGCTCATAGACCTTGTTTTCGCGCTCATAGACCTTGTTTTCGCGCTCATAGACCTTGTCCCCGCGCTCATAGATCTTGTTCTCGCGCTCATAGACCTTGTTTTCGCGCTCATAGACCTCGGTCCCGAGCTCATAGACCTTGTCCCCGCGCTCATAAACCACGGCTCCACGACCATAGCTAATTCCCCATCCAACCGAAACCACATAAAAAGCTAAAGCTTTTATCATCCTTTCCGAATTCAAAATACTTCCACTGTAGAATTCCTAACCTATGATAAGATGGGTGGAGTATAAATAGATCTTATACAGACAATGGAAGGGGGAATTGGATGTCTAGAAAGCATGATTATTCATACTACACAAAATCCAAAGAGGCACAGCAACAACTGTACAAGCGTTCCTTACTTGTTGTCGTTATATCTCAAATATTTAGTGGTGCTGGGCTCGCAGCGGGTATTACAGTCGGTGCATTAATTATTCAAGATATGACAGGAAGTGAAAGTTTGGCAGGTATGCCGATTGCGCTATCCACATTCGGTTCGGCTTTCTCTGCGTATCTTGTTGGTAGATTATCACAACGTTATGGTCGTAGATTTGGCCTTGGAGCCGGTTTTATTACCGGCGGAATGGGCGCATTTGGAGTTATTATTGCTGCACTTACAGGGAATTTACCGTTATTATTCATCTTTCTATTCATATACGGTGCCGGTACATCTTCCAATCTGCAAGCTCGCTATGCAGGAACAGATTTAGCCAATGAAAAACAACGAGCCACAGCCGTGAGCATTGCGTTAGTCTCGACGACAGTGGGTGCGGTGGCGGGGCCGAATCTAGTTTTGCCGATGGGACATGTGGCGGATTTCATCGGTATTCCTTCGTTGACCGGCGTATTTCTACTTGCTGGAGTGGCTTATGTGTTAGCAGGTTTGACGTTCCTCTTGTTCTTACGTCCAGATCCTCTCATGGTCGCACGTGAAATCGAGTTAGTGAAGAAAAAAGATAGAGATGACGCGGAAGACGGTGAAATCGTTCATAGCCACAAAGCAAATAAGATGGGCATTTGGGTGGGCGGCATTGTGCTCGTATTATCTCATGGTGTCATGGTTGCCATCATGACGATGACGCCTGTCCATATGCAACATCATGGCGCTGCGCTATCAGGTATCGGTTTAGTAATCGGTCTGCATATTGCGGGAATGTACTTGCCGTCCATTTTTACCGGCGTATTGGTAGACCGGATCGGACGTCCGGCGATGGTCATCGCATCCGGCATAACGCTTGCGATATCTGGAATTCTTGCCGCTTATGTAGCAGGTGGATCAGTATTTTGGATGTCCGTTTCACTAATTCTACTCGGAGTAGGCTGGAACTTTGGATTGATTAGCGGAACTGCGATTGTCATTGATTCGACAGATGTGTTGACGCGTGCAAAAATCCAGGGGAGTATCGATGTATTCGTTGCGCTGGCAGGTACAGTAGGGGGATTGGCATCTGGAATTGTCGTTGCGTTCTCAGGCTTCTCGATGCTGAGCTTCCTTGGTACATATATTTCACTTCTACTTATACCTTTGATCATTTGGATGCGCTACAAACAAAAGAAGTCTTCTGTGCAAACCGTGTAATTTTCACAAGAATGCAATCGATTATTTCCGGGGAAATAATACAGACTTTCTTAGAAAATGACAGGGTAGGTGAAGTTTGATTACTTTTCCTGCGAAACGTTTCTATGTATGATAAAAAGAATGACACAGAAAGTAGGGAAGTCGTATGTTCACTTCTATTGAATATTCTAGCAATCCGCAAGAAAAATATACACAGCTTGTGGCACAGATGGATGCATTACTAACTGGTGAAACGAATGTCTGCGCCAACTTAAGCAATGCTTCAGCTGTACTAAATCAATTCTTTGACCGCATTAATTGGGTTGGTTTTTACTTAATGGACGGTGATGAGTTAGTGCTCGGCCCCTTCCAAGGCTTACCGGCATGCATTCGTATTCCGCTTGGCAGAGGAGTCTGTGGAACAGTCGCCAAGACAAAAGAAGGGCTAATTGTACCCGACGTCAATGCATTTCCCGGCCATATCGCCTGTGATGCTGCATCCCGTTCCGAAGTCGTCGTCCCTCTTTTGAGAGACGGAGAAGTGTTTGGTGTCCTCGATATCGACAGTCCTGAACTGAATCGTTTCAACGAAGAAGATTTAGAGGGATTAAAGCAAGTAGTGGAAGTGCTTATGAAGCATATCTAATAGAAAAGCACGCTGGAGTTCTCTCCGGCGTGCTTTTTACATACCTATAATCCATGTAATGAAAATTACTATGATGGCTAATGGCGCAAAGTAGCGCACGATTACTTTCCATAACGAGTGAAGTGCGGGAGTCAATCGTAATTCTTCTGCGGTATCGTCCTTTGTCAGAACAAAACCAGCAAACAATGAAACTGCAAGCGCCCCTAATGGCATAGCGATTCTGCTTGTTAGGATATCAGCAAAGTCGAAAATCGTATTGCCGAAAATCTGTACGTCCGACAGTACACCAAACGACAAAGCGCTTGGAATCCCCACCAAAAAGATCAATCCACCAAATACCCATGCAGCACGTTTTCTTCTATCGTGCTTTTTGCGAATTCCCGTGGACACAACGATTTCAAGCATCGCAATTGCCGAAGTCAAAGTCGCAAATAACATCAGGAAGAAGAAAATGATTAAAAATACCCCGCCGAACGGAATTTCATTGAAAATCGCTGGTAAGATAACGAAAATCAATCCAGGTCCTGCCGCAGGTGAGTGTCCGAGTGCGAACACTGCAGGGAAAATAACGAGTCCCGCTAAAATGGAGATTCCGATATTCAGCATGGACACATTAAATGCCGACTGACCGAGCTTCTCCTCTTTTGATAAGTAAGAAGCATACGTCATCATCGCAGTCACGCCAACACTTAACGAGAAGAAGGCCTGTCCCAATGCGACTAGAAATGTAGTTCCGTTGAAATAACTCCAATCTGGAACGAATAAGAAACGGACGCCTTCCATCGCGCCATCCAAAGTCAATGAACGAATGGCCAAAACGATGAATGACAGGAATAATAACGGCATAATCCACCGACTTGCCCGTTCAATCCCTCCACGAATCCCACTTTGTACAATAAATATCGTTAGCGCCATAAATAAAGCTTGTGCCAATAACACTTCCCACGGATTGGAAATTGTCGTATTAAATAAATCTCCATAATCCATTCCACCTAATTTAAATGAAAAAGCTCTAGCCAAATAAGATAAAATCCATCCTCCAACGACACTGTAGAAAGACAAAATGATGAAAGAAGAAGCCAATCCCATCCAACCGACCCAACCCCAACTACGCCCGGTCGATAAATTCTTCAAAGAAGTCACCGCATCCGCATGTCCTCTTCGTCCAATAACAAACTCAGCTAATAAAATTGGCAAGCCGATTAATAACGTACAAATGATAAATAACAGCACAAACACGCTGCCTCCGTTTGTTCCGGCCATATAAGGGAACTTCCAGATTGCACCTAAACCGATTGCACTGCCGGCTGCTGCTAATACAAAACCAATCTTGGATGTCCATTGTTCACGCTGCTTCATATGAATCCTCGTTTCCTCTAGCTAAATAATAAATTCACTAAATCCTATCACAATTTTGAGAAAAAAGCGATGACTACAGGGTTTACAGACAGTTTAGAAAAATCAGTTGCCTTTAAAATAGTTATGGTGTAATATTACACCTATAGAGTTGAAATGTAACTAAGAGGTGAGTGTATGAATCAGCAAGAATTGACTGATTTACTATCCATAAAGCTACGCGTTGTACGGTTAGAAAGAAGCTACTCTCAGCAGAAGATGGCGGATGTACTTGGGATTTCGAAAAAGACTTTGATTCAGATTGAAAAAGGTAGAACACAGGCTAGCTGGACGGCTGTAATTGCAGTCTGTGCATTGTTTCGGGATAGTGAAGTTTTGCAGGCGACTGTTGGTGGAGATCCTTTAGAGGTTCTCGAGACGATTGCACATAACGGCATTGATCGTCCGATGGAACAATCTATGGGAGGCAAGGTGTGGTGGCGTGAACTTGAAAAGAAAGGTCGTTTCCGCTTGCAGCAAAACATAATTAGTCAACATTTTCGAATTTTAGATGAAGAGCATTATCGTTGGTATAGTTCATTTGATGAAGAAGAAGCATGGCATCGTTTAAATGAGTTAAGTGAAAAATAAAAGGGGGAGAACTATGTTTACACCAATTGTATTTGCACTATTTTTACTGCTTGCGATTTTATTTTTCACAGCGATTGGTTTATTTTATCTGTTGTTTATGGGCTTGATCCATTACATGCCTTTGCTAATTATAGGTGTAGCAACACTATATGTGTGGATTGTTATGATGATCTTTCACTTTTTCAGCACGAAGCGGCGGAAGGTTTGGTTCGGAGGGATTGCTGCAGTCGTGTTGCTCGGTGCTTCAGTCTGGCCGATTGCCCATGCCTATAAAAACAGCATCTCGACTGTAGATGCAGAAGTTGATGTCTATTATTATGAACCGTTTAGCGAGGGATCGAAACTTGCGGAGCTGGATGAACCGGCAACGCTGCAACTAGAAGGGGAATTGCCGAGGGTAGACGGTGCAACAGCACTTTATCCACTGTATGCGGCTTTTGTCCAGGCGGTTTATCCAGAAAAAGAATACAATTCGTATGATAGTGAAGTGATGGTCAATACCACACCAATAGCTTACGATAATCTATTCAGTGGCGAAGTAGATCTGATAGTAGCTGCTGGACCGTCCGATGCACAGCTAAAAGCGGCAGAACAAAAAGGTCTGAAGTTAGAATTGACACCAATTGGAAGAGAAGCATTTGTGTTCTTCGTCAATGATAAGAATCCAATAGATAGTCTCGAACTGAAACAGATTCAAGAGATTTACACAGGGAACATTACGAACTGGCAAGAAGTCGGCGGCAACAATGAAAAGATCCGCGCATTCCAACGACCGGCAGACAGTGGCAGTCAAACTGCTTTGGAACGGTTGATGGGTGATATTCCAATTATGGATGCCCCGAAAGAAAATGTACCTGAAGGAATGGGCGGCATTATTTCAGAAGTGTCAAAGTACCGTAACTACAAAAATGCCATTGGCTATACGTTCCGTTACTACTCTACGGAAATGGTAGGCAACGATGAGATTAAGTTGCTTGCGATCAATGGAGTGGAACCGACGAAAGAAACGATTCGCAACGATGAATATCCCATTGCATCAGAATTTTACGCTATCACGGCAGGTACGAATAATCCGAATGTCGGGAAGTTTATCGAGTGGATGATTTCTTCGCAAGGACAGGCACTAGTAGAGAAAACCGGTTATGTACCGGTGGAAAAGTGAACTTGTCAAAGGGAGAATTGGAAATGAAACGAGTGTTATGGATACCAATCATTATGATACTGGCGACAGCTCTCGGTGTATATGGCCAGGATATAGCTTATTACATGACAGAGCACGCAGTGGATATTAATCCGGTGTATTACTTAACGACTTGTACGGTGCTAAGTATGTTGCTGTATGTAGTGGGCTATGATTTGACGATTAGATTACTTAAAAATAGACAGATCAGTAGAGGTAAAGTTGCTAGCATCTTCTTAGCGTTCAGTATCGTTGCTGTTCCTATATCCATGTTTTCATTTCTTGCCACGGTGATGTGGTGGGGGTAGTCGATTAAGTGAGTTTAGTTAATATGAAACGATAGTTTATATTGAAAAAGGCATGCCATGTATATCCTAGGCATGCCTTTCTCGTTATTTTTTCAACGTATGTTTCTTTCCTTTTTGATCCGTAACAACTAACTGCGTAGCTGTAACTTCCATATCTTTCGCTAGAACGTTGGAGAGTTTGCTAGTCTTTTTATCAAGCAAGTTATACTTGAAGACACCTGTTTTGTTGAAATAATACATCGCTGAGTGGTCGTACAATACAGATTTATTATTGTGGCTCACTGGGACATCCTTTGAAGTTAATTCAACTTCATCGAAAATCACACGCGCATCAAAGTCGAGTTCTTTTTTCTTATCTTTTCCATCCATCGTAATTGAATACAATACGAGTGGGTCGTCTATCGGGTTCTCTGGATTGAATTTAGCATCGAAAACGCGTTCTTTATTTTTTTCCGTCGTATAGAAGATTCGATCGTTCCAAATAAACATATTGCGGAACTTTTGTTCAATCGGGATACTGCCAATCCTGTAACTCCAGCTATTCGTATTGATTTTTGTCAGTCCGTAACCTGAAGGCATTTTGCTCTTTTCGTTAATCAAGTTCCAGTAAGGAATGAATATATCATCATTATAAATAATCAATTGATAACCAGTCATTAATAGTACACGGTTTGTACCGTTATCCGGCATAGTTGCACTGTCTAAAATGGCTGCTTGTGTACCTGTTTTTAGATTTTTCTTGAATAGCTTAGTAGAAGTTTTGTCTTTGCTGACTGTGTATGAAAAACCGTTTTGTTCAACAGTTTTCCCTTTTTGGCTAACATATGAGTGATAATCGCTGAGTTTCATAGAGTCGTCGAGTGCACGAACGAGAAATGCTGAGAACTGTGCGCGTGTAACGGAGTTTGAAGGCATAAACTTACCATCCGAACCACCTGTGATCCCTTTTTTCGCAATCCCGTTAACATCCTCATAAGCCCAGTGCGCTTCTGTCATATCTACAAAAGTCGCTTGCTTGTCCAAAGGTAAATTAAATGAACGTCGCAAGATTGCAGCCATTTGTGCACGAGAAGTTTCTTCGCCTGGACGCATAAACCCATTGTCCCCACGTAAAATTTCTTTTTGATTCACCGTCGCGAGAATCTGATAGTACGGAGAATCTTTTGACACGTCCTTGAACGTAACGGTAGGATTTTTCACCAATGGAATTTTCAGTGCTTTAATGAGCATAGCAGAAGCTTGTGCTCGTGTGATTGGTTGATTTGGTTTAAATGTGCCGTCCGGATAACCGCCGATGATTTTGCGGTCAGATAAATACATAATTTCTTTCTTTGCCCAATGTGAATTAACATCAGAAAACGAAGTGGCAGCTTGTACTTGAAATGGCGTGACTGCAAATATGAGTAGAGCAATTAATGCTCCGACTAGTTTGTGTTTCAAAATAATAACCTCCTTATTTTGGTATCTAGTTCATTATACAACATAAATTGGAAATGAAAAGGTATTAATTCATAAAAAATCCCGACAAAAAACGAACTTTTGTCGGAATGCCAAATTACTTAGGTCTAATCTCATACGTTTTTACAATTTCGATACAACCAATTACGGATTGCAACATAGAACAATTTTTCTCGGTTAGCTCCATAATTCTTGGCATCTTCTCTTCCTTAATAGCTGATCCGATGACCGTGAAATGAAGGTGGATTTTCATGAGACGACTTGCATCATCTTGGGAACGTACCACTTCTTTCACTTCAATTTCGATATCGTCCGTAGGTATACGCATTTTATCGAGAACTTTGCGCATCACGCTACCACCGCAAGCCGCGATGGATGCGACCATTAATTGATAGGGACGAAATCCTTTTTCTTCATTGGATGAAATATGTAGTGTGCCAAATTCTGTTTCAGTATCAAAACCATGTTCTGTCATGCGGAATCTCATGTAATCATCTCCTTATGCAGTTAGTATACGTTTTTTTGTGCTAGAAAACCAAAGAACGCAATCTGTGCTCCTATGTTTAATTTCGTCAATTTGTGGCAGACTGTGTCGCTGACAGAAAGGAGTGTTTTCAATTGAGCAAAAAAAGCAACCACATAAAACACTGACAGATAAAAATAACGGCCTTTCATCTGCACAGGAAGTTCTATATGCTAAGGATTTTAAGAAGGCAGATCAAGCAACGGAGAAGGACAATAATAAAAAATCGAATAACTAATCTTTATCCGAAGCCCTTCAGATCTAGCCATCTGTCGGGGCTTTTCTCGTAAAGTCTACCTAACGAATCTGTCGAATCCGATGTATAATGGGAAGGTAACTAATGACAGAGAGAATGTGTGGAAATGAAAATAAAAGAAATAGGATGGAAGAAGATGGTGATTTTCTTAGTGGCTCTCTTCCTCGTCTTTCAAATAGCTGGAAGTTTCTTTTTCTATAACTTGGCTATTCAACGCGGCCCGAAAGATTTTTTAACAGGGAATGCAGATTTAAAAGTATCGGCCGAGACAATGGAAGTATTTTTGAACGGCGATTGGCTGGATTGGGTCGATACACAAGACTTTCAGGAAATGGACATGACATCAAAAGATGGCTTGGAATTGAAAGGCTACTACTTGCCAGCAAAACAGCCGACCGAGAAGCTAGTCATTTTAACTCACGGTTATTTAGGACATGCCAAACAAATGGGGCTGTATGGTCAATACTATTATGAGGAACTAGGATTCAATATTTTTATGCCAAATGCAAGAGGACATAGTAAAAGTGGGGGCGACTATTATGGTTTCGGTTGGCCTGATCGCTTAGATTTGATTGATTGGACAAAACAACTAACAGAGAAACTTGGTCCAAAAACAGAAGTGGTTTATCACGGCTTATCGATGGGCGCGGCCACGGTCTTAATGGCGAGTGGTGAACAGTTACCAGAACAAGTGAAAGCGATTATTGCTGATAGTCCATACCAATCTGTCTATCAGCTGTTTGCCTATCAAATGAATAGAATGTTTCATTTGCCTGCGTTTCCGTTACTCGATACGATGAGTGTACTGACAAAAGTGCGAGCGGATTATTCACTTAAAGAAGCAGATGCATTGAACGCAGTGAAGTATGCGACGGTGCCAATTCTTTATATTCACGGCAACGAGGATACGTTTGTGCCAACAGATATGACAATTGAACTGTATGAAGCAACGAAAAGTGATGCGGAACTGTATTTGGTAGACTATGCGAATCATGGGGAAGCGTTTGTGATGGATGAGGCTGGTTACAAAAGCAATGTGTATTCGTTTCTTACTTCTCACTTGTCCTTACCTACAATCAGTCCTATACTAATTTTACAAAGATGAGGAAGCGACATTTTCTCAGAGTAAGGTTGTGGTGCATTGGTAAAAGCAACAGTAGAACAGCTATGTAAACAACATACTGACTTAACAGATCAAGACATACAGATTTTGCAGGAAATGGCGGTTGGTTTACAGACTTATGCAGATCTATCAAGTTCCTATATGTTCATCGATTGTAAATTAAAGCCGAGTAACCAAGCAATTGTTGTGGCAGAAGCTTTTCCCAATTCTAGTGCGCCGCTATATGATAACTCGGTAGTAGGAAAAATTGTCTTCGAATCGTTTGAACCGGGAGTTTTTTATTCCTACAGAAAGGGAAAGAAGTCGATTATCCGGCAGGCTATGACGCAAGAAGGCAAAGTAGTGGATCAGACTGTCGTGCCAATTAAAAATGCATGCCATCAAGTGATAGGTGTGTTGATCCAAGAGAAAGAAGTCACACTATCACTATCCGATGATCATGTAAAAAAGTTCTCAGTAATCACAGGGACAGAGGAAGATCGGATGACGAATTCTGGACTTGGGATAGTTTCAGATTTATTAATGGAAATGCTTATTTTGACGGATTCTAATGATCGTTTAGTATATGCTAACCCATCAGGTTTGAAATTAATTTCAGAAATGAGCGGTCATGACGAAGTACTGAATCGGAATTTGCTAGACATGCTACCTTTTTTGCGCCCGGTGTACGAGCATCATGACGATGTATTTGTGTTTGAACTAACGATTCAACGCAAAAACTTAATAGTGAAAAAGATAAAGATGCATGAAAAAAGTAATCCTCAGGAAACATTGCTTATTATCCAAGATATTACTGAACTCCGTACAAAAGAAAAAGAATTAATGATGAAATCAGTTGTCATTAAAGAAATCCATCATCGGGTAAAAAACAATTTACAAACGGTTGCAAGCCTGATAAGATTGCAAATGCGAAATGGTTTACCAATAGAAAGTCGTGCTTCCTTTGAAGAAACACTAAATCGAATCTACAGTATATCTTCCGTGTATGAAATTATTCTCACGAAGGAACATGCAGATGACGATGATGTAAATATTATAAATTTAACAAGAAAAATATGTTCCACAATGGTATTGAATGAATATAATTTAAAAGTAGACTTGATTATTGAGCCGAATGGCAATAAAATAATAACAACGTCTAAGAAAGCGGTTTCAGTTGCGCTAATTATCAACGAGCTCATACAAAACTCCTTGAAACACGCATTTCAAGGCAAAGAAGAAGGGGTTATTGACGTGGAATTTACTGTAGAAAATGATTTTGTAGAACTTCATGTTTCCGACAACGGCGTTGGAATGAAGGATCCGCAAACTTCATTAGGCACAGAGATTATCCACAACTTGGTGACCAATGACTTGAATGGTGAATTTTTATACGTGCCTAGGGAAATTGGGACTCATGCAGTAATCATTTTTCCAGTAGGTGCGGAGGTGGAAATCTTTGATGAGAAAACGGATCGTTATAGCGGAAGATGAATCGATTATTCGCATGGACTTGAAAATGACTTTGCGAGACCACGGCTACGAAGTGGTGGGGGAAGCCGGGGACGGAGATAGAGCCATTGAATTGGCTTTCTTGCATAAACCAGATTTGATTTTAATGGACATTAAAATGCCGAAGATGAACGGGCTAAATGCCAGTCGAATCATTGGAGAGCAACTAGATATACCCATTCTAATTATCACAGCATACAGTCAGAAGGAATTCGTGGAAAAGGCGCAACAAGACAATGTGGTCGGCTATTTAGTGAAACCTATTTCAGAATCCAATTTGATACCGGCTATTGAAGTAGCGCTCCATCAAGCTGATAAAGCAAAACGTTTAAAAGAAAATATCCAGCAAGCGAAGCAGGAAGTAGAAAAACGTAAAATTATAGAACGGGCAAAAGGTATTTTGATGAACGTAGAGAACTTAACTGAGCAACAAGCGTTCAAACAGATGCGTGATACCAGCATGTCACGGCAAATGACGATGGAGTCACTTGCTATGGAAATTATCGATTCGCACAAGTAAATAGATCTAAGCAAAGACGCTTAAAGAGCTACATTCTTTAAGCGTCTTTTTGTCTTTTTTTCTATAAATCACGAATGTAGCCGGCAAAAAGGTGGTGAATTGTTGGTTAGACTTCAGCAAACAGCAACACAATATGACAGTAAGAGGAGGAAATTTAGATGGAAATGATCGGTACGGTAATTGTCTATATCATTATGGCCTGTGCGATTGCAGGGGCATTTGCATCAATAAAAAATCCCGAAGAAGGATTAGGTAAAGAATTCATGTCGGGCTTACACGCTGTAGGACATATTTTCGTACCAGCAGCAGGAATTATGGCATCCATACCCTATTTAACGTGGTTTATTAGCAAATTTATCGGACCTATTTTCAACTCAATCGGAGCCGATCCAGCAATTGCTGCGACTACGATCCTTGCATCAGATATGGGTGGTTATCAGTTAGCAGAAGCGTTGAAGGTAACAAATGAAGGTTGGATTATGGCATTGATTGTTGGTTTCATGTCTGGTGCAACGATTGTATTCTCTATTCCAATGGGACTTGCGATGTTAGACAAGCGGGATCATAAATATATGGCACTTGGTATCATGTCTGGTGTACTGACGATTCCAATTGGTGCATTTATCGCATCTGCTTTAGTAGTTTTATTTAATACAGATATACGTGACGTAATCAGCACGACTGCTACATCTAATTATGAATTTACGATTGGTTATTTACAAATTTTCATTAATTTATTGCCATTATTAATCTTTGTAGTATTGATTGCTGTGGGATTAAAGTTCTTCCCACGTATTATGATTAATGGATTTATGCTTTTTGGTCGCGTAATGGACGCGGCGATTAAACTTGTGTTAGTGTTCTCTATCGTAGAAGTGTTCACAGGTATTTTCACTAAAATCTTTGGCGTGTGGGGCTTTGACCCGATCATGGCGGATCAAGCAGACCAGTTCCGAGCACTTGAAACGGCTGGATATATTGGAATTATGTTAGCTGGAGCCTTCCCGATGATTTACTTAATTCGAAAGTATTTGGGCAGACCTTTGGAAGCTGCTGGACAAAAAATTGGACTATCGCCTGAAGGTAGTGCGGGTCTACTTGCTACAGTCGCAAATATTTTGGCTATGTTCTCGTTAGTACGTTATATGAAACCGAAAGACAAAGTAATAAATATTGCGTTTGCAGTTTGTGCTGCATTCTTACTAGGTGACCACTTATCATTTACAGCGAATTTCCAACCGAATATTATTTTGCCGGTCATTCTTGGCAAATTGAGTGCAGGCATTATCGCGATTATCATTGCGTACAAGCTATCTATTCCAACGGCATTGAAATTGGAGAAGCAAGACCGCGAGGCAGGAATCATCCACGCGGGTGAATATGAAAAAGCGGCAGAGGAAACACCTGTTGCTAAAGCGTAAAAACAAGATTAGTAGGGAGTGTGGAAAATGAGCGAAGAAAAGAAACGGTTTATACAGGAATTTGTTCCGGGAAAACAGCTTACACTTAGTCATTTGATCGCCAATCCCGATCCAGATATGTTTCAGAAATTAGGAATACAGGAAGCGGGTGCCTTAGGAATCCTTACTTGTACGCCAAGTGAAACGGTCATTATCGCGGGGGATCTAGCGACGAAAGCAGCGAACGTCCGCATCGGATTCCTCGACCGGTTTACAGGCAGTCTAGTCATTGTCGGCAGCGTATCAGAAGTCGAGATGGCGATGCTTGAGATCAATCGCTTTTTATCAGACAAATTAGGCTATACACCAGCGGCCATTACAAAATCATAAGGAGTGAGGACGATGCGAAACAAGGCGATGCTGATCGGTGCAGTACGGGCTGGGAAATCTACATTGACAAATGCTTTATTGGGCCGAAAAGTAGAAGCTTTCAAAACGCAAACGCTCAATTATTATGATTGGATTGTCGATACTCCTGGCGAATACTCAGAAAACCCAATGTTCTATAAAAATATTATGGCAACAGCGCTGGAAGTGACACATGTGTTGTACATACAAGACGCAACAAGTGAAAAACTCATCTTCCCGCCAGGCTTTAGTATGGGAATTCCGAAGATACCCATTGGTGTCATCACTAAGTGTGACTTAAAAGAAGCAGATGCCGACCGAGCGCTTGACATGCTCAAGACCGTTATGAACGAAGGGCCGATCGTGATGATCTCCTCCGTAACCGGTATGGGCATCGATCATCTAAGGGAACTAACAAAGATGGACGACTTAGAGGCCATGCGACAATACGTGGAAACAAACGCCAACGAACACTTGTTATTTCTGGGTTAATCTCCTTTACAGTCCGTGGTGAATTTGATATAGTGGATTTCATACAAGTGAATAAAAACGGCAAAGACGCCTTTACATCCCGTGGGAATTCCCATGGGTTTGTAAAGGCGTTTTTTTATATCTATTCGTGAAATGCACTGGTTTAGGATCAGCGACGCATGGCTAGAATAGACAAGAACCGCGCTAAAAAGGTGTAACATCGCGCCAAAGTGGTGAAGAATCGCGCCAAAGTGAGTGGAAGCGCCCCAAATATGTGGAAAACCGCGCCAAAACTATGATAGGCCGATCCAAACACACAAAACACCGCGCCAAACAACCCAAGTAGCTGGCGTCTAAAGTAGAAACTGCTATAGGTAATCAGAAAGGGGTGTGGAAGTGAACAATTTCAATAAGTCCGAAACCATCATCAGTGCAGGCATTGATATTGGCACAAGCACGACCAAACTGATTATTAGCCAATTTTCTTTGCGAAACGTAGCAGGCGCAACGCACGTGCCCAGAATTGAAATCACAGATAAAGAAGTTCTATACAAAAGCCCGGTTTTTCGCACTCCACTGCAAGACGCAGTGACGATCAACGTAGCAGGCGTTCAACAAATTATCCGTTCCGAATACGCCAAAGCGGGAATCCAGCCTTCTCAAATCGAAACGGGAGCTGTCATCATTACAGGTGAAACCGCTACCAAGCGAAATGCCAGCGAAATGTTGCATCAGCTGTCCGATGAAGCCGGTGATTTTCTCGTAGCAACGGCAGGGCCTGATCTTGAAGGTATCATCGCGGCAAAAGGTTCGGGCAGCTATGAATATTCGGGCAAAAGTGGCCAAGTCATCGCTAATATTGATATCGGCGGTGGAACAGCGAATATCGCTGTGTTCAAAGATAAGCAATTACTCGGCACATGTACGATGCATATCGGTGGTCGATTGATCGAGTTTGAAGACGGTACTGTTCGGACCATCTCACCTCCAGTCGAACGATTGCTGAAAGATCAAGGCTATACATTACAAGTGGGCGATCCACAAAATTCGAAAGCTGTATCATTTGTAACAACTTATATGGCGGAAGCAATGGCGCGTATTTTGAAAAAAGAAGTCCAACCACAAGATCAAGTACTCTTGCTAGGCCATGAACCGAATTGGACGCAAGCTGTCGATACGATCGTCTTTTCAGGTGGTATTTCCGAATGTATGTATCATCATGCTTCCAATGAAGTTCAAGAAGCGCAGTACGACGATATCGGTATTCAGCTAGCAGAAGCCTTGCTACATAACGCATCGCTGCAACATTTTACTTGGCAAGAGCCAGTGGAAACTGTGCGTGCAACCGTATTAGGTGCAGGAACGCAGACAACTGAAATAAGCGGAGCCACGATCCAAGTCGCACCGCATGAGTTGCCATTGAAAAATATTCCGATTTACCAATATGACTTTGAAGAAGATCTAACAACAGGGTTATCTCATTTTGAAGATGCAGTGCAACAAGCCGTCACTTTATATGACTCTGCTAAAGAAGGTCAAAACTTCGCGCTTTACTTATCCAATCTGCCTTATCTCGGATTTCGTGACGTGCAGCAATTAGCTAAAGCGATTGTCCAAATTATGAATCAGCGGCCGCGCCCTGAACAGCCGATTATCTTAGTGATCCAATCAGACCATGCCAAAGTAATCGGTCAAACACTAGCGGCATTACAAGTAAAACAAAGCATTATTTGCATAGATCAAATCAATGTGGAAACGGGTGATTACATTGACATCGGCAATGCGCTTACATCAGGCGTCGTGCCAGTCGTAGTAAAAACGTTAACATTCCACACAACGTAAAGGAGGTCTCCGACGTGAATTTATCCACTACATTAGGCGGCGAACGATATGTGTTTAATGACTTAAAAGACGTGCTTGCAAAAGCGAATGAAGAGAAATCCGGTGATCGCCTCGCGGGAATTGCGGCAGAAACCGTTCAAGAACGAATTGCTGCCAAAACAGTTGTCAGTGAGTTGCTCGTAAGTGATATCCGCAACAACCCATTGATCCCGATTGAAAGCGATGAAGTTTCACTCATTATTGAAAATGATATTAACGAGAAGGTCTACGGCGAGATTCAGAACTGGAGTATCGCAGAACTACGCGAATACATCTTAAGCAATGAAGTGGGCGACCGCGAGTTAAAACGACTTAGCCGTGGACTAACCTCAGAAGTTATCGCAGCTGTTACAAAGCTCATGTCCAATTTAGACTTAGTGCATGCAGCGAATAAAATTGAAATCTTATCAACATGTAATATTACAATTGGCCAAAAAGGAACGTTATCTTCCCGCTTGCAACCCAATCACCCGACAGACAATATTGACGGTATCATTACATCACTAAAAGAAGGTTTGTCCTACGGTATCGGCGATGCGGTCATTGGTATCAATCCCGTAGACGATTCAGTGGAAAGCGTAAAGCGTGTCCTACATGCAACGAAAGATTTCATTAATGAATGGGAAATCCCAACGCAAAACTGTGTTCTTGCGCACGTTACTACCCAGATGAAAGCGATTGAGCAAGGTGCACCTGCCGATATGATTTTCCAAAGTATAGCAGGAACAGAAAAAGCCCATCGTTCATTCGGAATTTCAGCAGAGTTAATCGCAGAAGCGAAAGATTTATCGTTGAAGCAAGGGACAGGTACTGGTCCACAAACATTGTATTTTGAAACCGGACAAGGTTCGGAATTGTCTGCTGAAGCGCATTACGGCGTGGACCAAGTAACGATGGAAGCTCGTAACTATGGCTTTGCACGACACTATGATCCGTACATCGTGAATACGGTTGTAGGATTCATTGGACCTGAATATTTATACAACAGCAAGCAAGTTATTCGTGCGGGTCTTGAAGATCATTTCATGGGCAAGATGCACTGTCTGCCAATGGGGGTCGATATTTGCTACACGAACCACATTAAAGCAGATCAAAACGACATCGAAGATTTAAGTATCTTACTATCAGCTGCAGGCGTGAACTTCATCATCGCGGCCCCTATGGGTGATGACGTTATGCTGAATTACCAGTCCATGAGCTATCACGACGTGGCAACGGTTCTTCAGACAATGGGTAAAACACCAGCACCTGAATACTTAAAGTGGCTTGAAAAGATGGGGATTTACGAAAACGGCATGCTCAGCAAACGTGCCGGTGATCTCACCCTGTTCAATCGATAGGAGGTGGATGGACTTGAATGAAGAATTGATTCAGCAAATTACAAAAATGGTCGTAGAAAAACTAGAAGCTGCTAGTGGTAGTCAAACAGTACAGCAGACAACTAGCGAACAAAAAGTAGAGTTATTTTCACAGCAACCTGTTGGACAGTTAAGAGTGGAAACACTAAAAAGTTCACCTAGTGGAGCCGTGACATTCCATAGTACGACTGAAGAGCCGCAACGCGCTATCGCAACAGTTAAACCAAAGCCAACGACGGCATATGGCAAACCGAAAGCGAAGCCTGAAGAAGATCGATTTGCAGAGTACCGCAAGAAGACGCCAGCTCGAATAGGTGTGGGACGTGCAGGTTCACGCCCGAAGACGAAAACGTGGCTACAGTTCCGATTGGATCACGCAGCGGCAGTCGATGCAGTCTACGGTGAAGTACCAGACGACTTGCTTGATCAGTTAGGGTTATTCCAAGTGCAGTCCAAAGTAGCGGATAAGGAAGAATATATCCGACGCCCGGATCTTGGTAGAAAACTTTCCGATGAAGCAAAAACGGTTATTCAAGAACGCTGTAAAAAGTCACCAGTCGTACAAATTGTGGCATCAAATGGACTGAGTGCGAAAGCGATAGAAGAAAACTTAGAAGACGTTTATTTATCGCTTGAGCAATCACTTAATAATATGAATATCGAAATGGGTACGACGTTTTATGTCGATAAAGGACGAGTCGCTGTGATGGATGATATTGGTGAGTTACTACAACCAGATGTTGTTGTCATGTTGATTGGTGAGCGCCCTGGTTTAGTTTCCGCAGAATCGCTTAGTGCTTATATGTGCTACAAGCCTAGACATGGCACGATTGAAGCGGATCGTATGGTCATCTCCAATATCCATAAAGGTGGCATCCCGCCTGTTGAAGCGGGTGCGTTCCTCGGTACAATCATCCAGAAGATCTTAAAATATGAAGCGAGTGGTGTATCCCTCATTCAAAAAGAAGGCTAAGGAAGGAGAAGGACGAATGAAAATCCATGCAGATATTTTATCGATGCAAGTCATTCCAAACGTTAGTCCAGAGCTAGCCGAAAAGTTTCAACTAAAGCCTTATCAGCGAAGTCTAGGATTAGTGACGACGACTATTGATGATATTGGCTATACGGCGATTGATGCTGCGACGAAGCATACAGATGTGGAAGTCGTTTACGCCAAAAGCTTCTACGCTGGCGCAGCCCATTCATCGGGTCCGCTATCAGGCGAGTTCATCGGAATTATTGCTGGACCTTCTCCTGAAGAAGTAAAAAGTGGTCTTGATTCGATCCGGATCACTATAGAGCATGAAGCGTATTTTGAAGCAATTAACGGTAATCCAGATCATGCACTTTATGCGCATACGATCTCCAGCTGTGGTAGTTATTTAGCTGAAATGGCCAACATACCGGTCGGGCAATCACTAGCCTATTTGATTGCACCGCCACTCGAAGCCATTATCGGACTAGATGCCGCCCTTAAAGCTGCTGATGTTACACTGTGTGAACTCTATGCACCTCCCTCCGAAACAAACTTCGGTGGCGGCTTGCTTACAGGCAGTCAATCTTCATGCCAAGCAGCAGCCGACGCTTTTAGGGAAGCGGTACAGAACATGGCGAACAATCCGTTAAGTTATTGAAATAGTAGAATCTAGAAAGGAGTGTTTTGACTTGGTTCAATTAGTGGATAAAGATTTATTGGCCTTGCAGCAAATGCGCTCGGCCGTTCAAACCGCAAAAGAAGCACAAGAGAAATTTATGAGCTATACCCAGCAACAAGTCGATAAAATCGTCAAAGCCGTAGCGGACGCAGCCTTTGAACAGTCCGGTCGACTTGCACAACTGGCGGTAGAAGAAACGGGAATGGGAGTAGCTGCCCATAAGAAAATCAAGAACGAAGTCGGCTCCCGTGATGTGTATGAAAGTATCAAAGATTTAAAAACGGTCGGTATCATCAAAGAAGACCATTTAAATAAAGTTGTGGAAATCGCAGCTCCATTCGGTGTCGTTGCTGCAATTATTCCGACAACTAATCCAACGTCCACTGCATTCTTCAAAACATTGATTTCATTGAAGACACGCAATGCAATCGTCGTTAGTCCTCACCCGTACGCAGTGAAATGTACGCAAGAAGCGCTAAAAGTATGTGACGCAGCAGCAGTTGCGGCAGGTGCTCCTGAAGGTTTGATCCAGTGTCTGACATTGGCTTCAATGGAAGCGACGCAGCAATTGATGTCACATAAAGACATCAACTTGATCGTTGCAACAGGTGGCGGTGCGCTAGTAAAAGCAGCGTATAGCTCAGGTAAGCCAGCATACGGCGTAGGTCCTGGTAATGTACCTGTCTATATCGAGCGTTCCGCGAAAATCGAAAAAGCAGTTAAAGATATCGTCGATAGTAAATCATTCGATTACGGCACGATCTGCGCGACGGAACAAGCGATTGTTGTCGATAAGCACGTCGTTGATCTCGTCACTCGAGAGCTGAAGAAAAACGGTGCGTATATTTTGTCTGATGAAGAGAAAAAGAGTATGGAAGGTGTAATCTCACCAACCCCTGGCAAGGTGAACCCGAAAGTAGTCGGCAAAAGCCCGCAGTTCATCGCACAACTGGCTGGTATTTCCTTACCGGAAGGCACGCGCTTGATCATTGGTTTGGAAACAAAGGTTGGCAAGGATATTCCGTTTTCATTGGAGAAACTATCACCAATTTTTGCGATGTATACCGTAGATGGTGTGAAGCATGCGAAGGAACTTTGCCTCGACTTATTGAATCTTGGTGGGCGTGGACATAGCTTGGCACTTCATACGGAAATCGATGCCGTCGCTCGTGAATTCGCAATGGAAATGCCGGTATCACGTATTTTAGTGAATACGATGTCTTCTGTCGGGGCTGTTGGTGGAACGACGGGCTTGATGCCATCATTGACACTAGGTTGTGGTACATTCGGTGGCAACATCACATCCGACAATTTGACGGCAAAGCATTTGCTGAATATTAAACGGATGGCATATGGCACGAAAGAAGTTCAGTTACCAAAGCATTCAGAGCCGGTAGCAAGCTCGAATGATCAACTCGTATCTAGCGTGATGAACAACGTATCAGCAACAAACAGCAACATCGATCCAGCATTAGTACAGAACTTAGTCAGTGAAATCGTTAAGCAACTTACAAAATAAAACCCTATTAGGAGGAAACAATTATGAACAGAGAAGGTACAGCATTAGGAATGGTAGAAACAAAAGGTTTAATCGGTGCAATTGAAGCGGCAGACGCAATGGTCAAAGCGGCTAGCGTAAACTTAGTTGGTAAAGTACATGTCGGTGGCGGAATTGTAACAGTTATGGTACGTGGTGATGTAGGTGCAGTAAAAGCAGCAACAGACGCTGGCGCAGCATCTGCACAACGTGTGGGCGAATTACTATCTGTTCACGTCATCCCAAGACCGCATAACGAACTTGAAATGATCTTGCCGAAAAGCGAATAATTACTGCAGGCAAAGTAGAAAGGCGTGAACGATATGAATCAGCAATTGATTGAGCAGATTGTCGGAGAAATTCTCGGACAACTAGGGAAAAGTCCCGTTCAATTGCCGGATCGAGCGGTGCCCATTGCGGTATCCGCTCGTCACGTACATTTACAGCCTGAACATGTGGAAGTATTGTTTGGCGCAGGGTATCAATTGACACAACGGTCCGAGCTTTCACAGCCGGGCCAATTCGCCGCTAATGAAACGGTGATGATTGCGGGACCTAAAAGCAGTATTGAACGCGTACGTATTTTAGGACCTGTCCGAAAAGCAACTCAAGTTGAGGTTAGCTTTACGGATGCCATGAAGCTTGGCGTCAAGCCCCCACTTCGGGAATCCGGCAATATAGAAGGATCAGCACCGATTACATTGATCGGACCAAAAGGCAGTGTGCATATCGAACAAGGTTTGATCATCGCACAGTCCCATATCCATATGGCTCCCTCAGATGCTGCGCGTTTTGGCGTGGAAGATGGAGAGTATATTACGGTAGAAGCTGATGGAATCCGACCGATTTCATTCCGCAATGTGCGCATTCGGGTGAATGAACGTTATCGTCTTGAAATGCATATTGATACTGATGAAGCGAATGCAGGTTTCATTACACAGGGAACGATTGGCCGTTTGGTCAAACCGAATGATGTAAAAGAAACGACAGCTGTACAAATGATACCGGAAACGGTGAAAGTTCCACAGTCATTTGAATTTACGAAAAAGCTTTTGTCTACTGAAGACTTAGCTGCGATTTCAGAAGATGAAATTGTTATTAATAAAGGAACAATTGTCACAGCACTTGCAAAAGATACTGCACGGGAACTCGGTAAAACGATAACTGTCAGAAAGTAGAAAAAGGTGATTACGCATGAGAATGGGTAGAGTAATCGGTAATGTGTGGGCAACTCGCAAAGAAGATGGGTTGGCTGGTCTTAAGCTATTAATCATCCAGCCGATTGATGCACACGGCAATAATATACAGACACATATGGTCGCAGCAGATCGAATTGGTGCAGGAATTGGTGACGAGGTGCTCATTACGAGTGGTGGTTCTTCACGCTTTATTTTGCCGAAAGAAAACCCAATTCCTATCGATGCGGTCATTATCGGTATTATAGATTCAACAGAAGTGAAGAGAGGTGATATACATGAGTCAAGCAATCGGAATGATTGAAACAAAAGGATTGATTGGATCGATTGAAGCGGCGGATGCGATGGTGAAGGCATCAAACGTGGAATTGGTTTCACAGGAGATGGTTGACGGCGGGATCGTCACAGTCATTGTCCAAGGGGATGTAGGTGCGGTTCAAGCAGCAGTTGATGCTGGTCGCGATGCGGCGGCACGTGTCGGTGAATTACTTGGTGCGCACGTAATCCCTCGTCCTGATGATTCAGTATATAGTATGATGAAGCCTGCAGCAGCAGTTGTTCCTGAGGCAAAGAAACCGGTGGAACCAAAGGCAAAGGCAACGAAGAAAGACTGATTTAATGAATGGTTGTATTAGTGATCCGCGCGAAAGTTATTGTGTGCCGAGCCAAACTCGTGCTGAAACGAGCGAAAGTCTGATCGGACCGCACGAAACCATCACCAGACCGAGCGTAACAGGCACCGAACCGAGCCAAAGCTACATAACACCGCGCCAAACAAGATACTAAAACATCCAGTCTATATAGAAAGGAGTGGTTTTCGTGGCTTTCAAACGACATAAAATTGCAGTTATTGGAGCAGGTCACACTGGCTCTACAGTTGCATTGATGGCAGCGCAGAAAGAATTAGGCGACATCGTCTTAGTAGATATCCCGGACCTTTCCAATCCGACAAAAGGAAAAGCATTGGACCTTCTCCAAACGAGTCCTGTGCAGCAATTTAATTCTCGTATTACGGGCACATCGAATTATGAAGATATAGAAGGCGCTGCAATGGTTATCATTACAGCGGGTGTTGCGCGTAAACCAGGCATGAGCCGGGATGATCTCGTCGCAACCAATGCGAAAATTATGCGCTCCGTTTCGGAACAAGTGAAACGCTATGCACCAGACAGCACCGTACTGATTTTAAGTAATCCTGTAGATGCTATGACGTATGTATGCTATAAGACAACAGGCTTCCCGAAAAATCGTGTCATTGGTCAATCGGGTGTACTCGATACTGCACGTTTCAACACATTCGTCTCGGAAGAACTGAATATTTCTATAGAGGACATTTCAGGCTTCGTGCTAGGCGGACATGGTGATGATATGGTTCCACTTGTGCGCTACTCTTATGCTGGCGGCATTCCATTGGATAAAATCATCTCAGCCGATCGACTAGAAGCAATTGTTGAACGTACGCGAAAAGGTGGCGGCGAAATCGTCTCTCTACTAGGAAACGGCAGTGCTTATTACGCACCTGCTGCAGCACTAGTCGAGATGGCAGAAGCGATCATCAAAGACAAAAAACGAATCATACCATCGATTGCTTATTTAGAAGGCGAATACGGTTATCAAAATATTTATTTAGGTGTTCCTACTGTTCTCGGGGGGAATGGCATCGAAAGTGTCATTGAACTACCGTTAACAGATGAAGAACAAACAGCGCTCGATCAGTCAGCAAACTCTGTTAAAACTGTCATCGAGATTTGTGAAAAACAACTGTCCTAACCACTGGTAATCTCTCTAAGTCGTGAAGAGGACTTAGAGAGATATTTTTGTATTCGACATAGGTTCTTATAGGCTAGGCGTGTGGTTGTTTCAAAAACCTACGAATGAATGATAGGATTCTATAAAATTTCTTGTTTACTTTTATTTATGTACATGGTAAAATAAACAGAATTCATCGAATAATAAAACTCATGCTTAGTATATGTAATTGGAGACATGTAAGAAATTAGTTTATCTTCCTTTTTAAATGTAAGCGCTGACAATCAGCCGGTGATCAATAAAAAGTGAAGTAAGTGTTCTTTTATTTTCCGATACGCATATACTATGCAAAATACAAATTTCAGGAGGCGTTTCTATGAATAACAACTATCAAAACAATTCAGCACAATCAGAGCAAAATGAGACATTCTATTTAATTACAGGATACTCGGAGAATGGTTTTATCCATGGTATTACGTGGGAAGAAGCATATACTAAAGGATTGGTGGAGTGCGGCTGTCTATGCGAACAACAAACAATGTAAGTAATGAAGAAGGCTCTATACAGGGTACCTAGCAAAAACAATTGTGGATGTGATCCCAATCGTTTTGTGCATAGGTACCCTGTTTTGTTGTGTTTTCAATAGGTAGTTATCAAACCCTACCATCTTCTTTGCGATTCATGATAAAATAAAACAAAGCAATTAAATACGTTTGCACGATACGTTGGTACCTATCAAGGTATAAAAGGGAATCCGTAAACCGGAGCTGTCCCCGCAACTGTAGACACGGACGACCGCCAGAATTAGCCACTATGGAGACATGGGAAGGCTTGGCGGAAGGATGAAGTGGAGCCAGGAAACCTGCCACGTATCGTCAAAGCAACACTTTCTTCGGGGGTTGAGAGGTGGGGGCAAACAGGTCTCTAACATCTATGCGTTTTGCATAGAGGATCTTAGAGTTGCCTAAATTTGTTTCCTCATTCACAACTATTGCAATCATTTTGCCGAGGAGGCGGGATGATTGTTTTTTGTTGTTTAAGAAAGGAGACGGCGACATGAGAGTACTTGAACAGACAGAAGAACGTACGGATGAACGTGCGTTATTGCAGATAGTCTATCAACAAGCGGAACAACAGCGTGGAAGGCCGGTGTATCAAGGATTTCATCAAGTAGTACGTAAACTATTGCAGCATGGCTTATATGGGCCTTGGATTCATAGCTATTCAGCAAGTGAAATCAAGTGGCTTGAATTGCAGATAGTAGCGGAACGCGATCAACTATTATCTTCTACAGAGCTTCGACAATATATAAATGAGTTTGTGACGGCGGATTACTATGACCAGCGCATTGGATTACCGCAAGAAAGACTGATGCTTATTGCGATGGCTGCACTGCAGAATGAAAATGAACATCGTGTGCAAAAAGTGGCAGAAGCGTATTGGGCTTTGAGCAATGGCTATATCACGTTGCCGACTGACGTTATGTCTTTCTTCGGTAAGATGTTCCGTCAACGACAGCCTATAACGCAGCCTTATTCAATGCATGTACTAGATAGTAGGATCCTGTCATTTTTATCGAGCAAAGTGAAAGACAAACATATACTGGTCCCAGATAATTTTATGGAACAGGTAAAAGCATGTGGTTCTTGGCTCGTATTTGATAAGGAACAAGTACACCGAGTATTAGGATGCTCTCTCCCTAACCTCAGCGGTGATACATTTCGTCAAGCGGCCGCACATCCCTCCATTGCGCACAAAAAAGTTTCTGCCATTGGCCTGATGAAACAGCTGTTGGCAAGTGAAGGCGTTACATTGCATTTCGGTAATCAATCAAAACTTAAGAGCACGGGACCGCACACGTATATTCAACTACCTCAAGTAATGAAGAGAACAGACTTGGCCCGGGTTTGTTCAATTCTTGTGCATTTGCAAAACGGAATTACAAACGAATGGAAGTGTAGTTTGCAGGTTGAAGTTAAAGGTTGGGAAACTGCAATCGTTAATCAGAACATCTGTTTACATTCACAGGCGGCACTTCACTATATTGAAGAAATATCCAAAGAAATAAGTCAACATTTAGGGGCAACGTCTAGGGCGTATGGAATACAAATTCCATTGCGCAAAGCATCCGCTGGCAAGAACTACTCAGCTTATCCAGCAACCAAACAACAGCAATCCGCAATGATTGATCAAGCGACAGTAGAACAACGCCATACCGACCTAGGAGGCTCCATCACACTAAGGAAATCCACTAGTATCGAAACGGCAGAACTGCTACAGTTGCTCATGAAAGCATGGAGATGTGGAATACCTGAAGTTCGACTACTCTAAAGTTCATTTATTGAAAGGATTGCCCGAAATGAATTTGGTATGTCTGCTGCAAAGGTCATTATCTGATTAAAAGTAGGCTTTGTTTCCTTTAAGGGAAATAGAGCCTTTTTTCGTCACAGGGTATATATGAATGATTCATGAAAAAAACAATCCATTTCTGTCAATCCTACGTCAAATACGTGGTAGGCTTAAACTATGCTATACCCTAAAGAGCGTTAGGAGGTTTTGTCTTGAAGAGAATCATACAAAGAATGAAAAATATAAAAGTTATGCAATGGATGACCTATTTTATTCTGGCACTTAGCTGTATCTTTTCTATTATATTCATACATAATAATCATTCGCTTTACGACCGCCCGATTGCCGAAGTAGTCAGCACTACGGTAGAAGAAACATCGGATGTGACGGATATGCATGGCAATAAGGACATGCTATTTACCCAGAGTATCGTAGCTAGGATGAAAAATGGGGAAGCACAAGGTCAGGAAATTCATTTGACTAATGACTATTCTTCTTCAGGAGCATACGATCAGCGGTATCGTATAGGTAATGAACTATTCGTTTCGATTGACTCAGAGAAAGGGGAAGAGTTGACGGGTAGTATTACAGACGTAAAACGTGATAAATATGTCTTAATCGTTGCTTGGATCTTTGTTTTTACGTTATTAATTGTTGGACATAGGCAAGGGTTATTAGCGATTGTTAGTTTTGCGCTGAATGTGCTGCTATTGTCTTTCGCCTTGGATATTTATGTGAAGTATTACGATGTCAGTTTACTAGTTGTTTGCGGAATCTGTATTTTGTTATTCACCGGCATTTCGTTATTGCTTGTTAGTGGTTTTAATGAAAAAACGTATGCAGCGATTGTCGCGACGTTGATTGGAACTGTTGCATCAATGACCATTACGTCACTTGTAATCTGGCTTACCTCAGGGAATGGTTTGCGTTATGAGGAAATGCAGTTTTTGACGCGCCCTTATCATACTGTATTCATGGCGGGGTTGTTTATTGGATCGTTAGGAGCCATTATGGATGTGGCGATTACAATGTCTTCTTCGCTGTTTGCTTTATATGAAAGAAATCATGAAATCTCAATCAAAGCGCTGAGGGCGTCTGGAATGGATATTGGGAAAGATGTGATGGGTACGATTACGAGTATTTTATTTTTCGCGTATATTAGTGGTTCGATCCCAATGCTTATTTTATCTTTGAAAAATTCGTCTCCAGTAGGGTTTGCTTATTCGATGAATTTGTCGCTAGAGTTAGCGCGGGCATTAGCTGGCGGTATTGGCATTGTGTTGACTATCCCCATTGGTATCTATACAGCAATCTATTTCATTGAGCGAAAGAGGGCGAGAGTATGAATGTACTAGTGATGCTCGCAGCGATTTTACTTGTCTTAATGGTGTTAGTTGGCGGTTGGCAAGGTGCAAAGTCTTTTATCTCGCTGTTTCTGAACTTTGGAGTTGTATTTTTCACGGTGTTCTTCATGCTAGATGCTTCAGCCAATCCGATCGTTATCACATTCATCGCCTGTATTGTCATTGGCTGTATAAGTTTGTTTTATATTAATGAAGTGAATAGTAAGACGGTGATTGCGTTCGTTTCTACGATGGTTACGATAAGTTTGTTGTTGTTTTTTATTGTAATCATTTCGAAAAAGTTGATGATTCATGGATTTGGTGAAGAAGAGGAAGAGGCGATAGCGGGGCTTTCTCTTTATATTGGCGTGGATTTCATGAAAGTCGGTGCTTCGGTCATTATTATGAGTACGATTGGAGCGATTATGGACGTCGCTATTTCGATTGCTTCTTCTATGCATGAAGTGTTTAAGCATACGCCGACTTTGAGTAAGAAGGAATTGTTCAAGTCAGGGGTGGGTATTGGTCGGGATATTTTAGGGACCGATACGAATACGTTGTTCTTTGCCTTTTTCGGAGGGTATTTGGCACTTCTTATTTGGTTTAAGGATTTACATTATACGATTGGTGATATTGTGAATTCGAAAATCTTTAGTTCGGAAATGATTTTGATTCTTTGTGCGGGGCTTGGGATTGCTTTGGTTATTCCGATTGCTTCTTGGATGAATGCTTATTTTTTGGTGAGGGTGAAGGCTGTTAAAAAAGGGCTGTCAGAGAAGGCGTAGGGTATGACTTTCTTTGACGGCTTTTTGTTGTGTCGTTGCTTGACTTTTTTTCGGTACAGGGGAAAACCAGTTTGTTTTGGAACGTTGCCCGATACTTATTGGGTACTGAAGTTAGTGAAGGTCGGCTTTCTATCACCGCTCCGGCACGTGGGGGATTGCCTCCCACAAAGAGCCAACAAGCGAAGGTCGCGCTAGTTGTCTCTTTGTTTCGGCTGACCCCGCAGTTGTGCCTTCGCTTTTGGGTACAAGGTAGGTTTAGTTGGCTTTGGTATAGGGGAAAACCATTTTGTGTTGGATCGTTGCTCGAGTTTTTTACGATACTGAAATTAGTAAAGGTCAGCTTTCTATCACCGCTTCGGCACGTGGGGGATTGCCTCCCACAAAGAGCCAACTAGCAAAGGGCGCTAGTTGTCTCATGGCTTCGGCCGACCCCGCAGTTGTGCCTACGCTAATGAGTGCAGTGTAGTTTTTGTAGGCTTTGGAACGTTATAAAATTCACTTTTAAACTTCAACGTACTATGCCACTTACTTCTCCTCACCAAACGAAGGCGCCTTACAAGCGGTAGGCGGAGCGATGAGACAGAAAGGCGATTTTTCTTTCTGGCTCATTGCGGGAGCCATCCGCCAGCGCCGAAGTGGGTTCAGTGGTAAATCACTTCACTACATACAGAAGCGTATTGAAGTGGCTTGAAGTTCCTGAATCGCTTACGAACTTCTAAGATCATGTCGGATCGTCGCTCGACTTTTTTATGTTACTGAAGTTAGTAAAAGTCAGCTTCCTATCACCGCTGCGGCACGTGGGGGATTGCCTCCCGCCATGAGCC